>CAZRJU010000011.1:0-23753 GCA_964600455.1 uncultured Alistipes sp.
TGGCTATACGTATTCAGCGTATCTACCCCCATACTATCCAAGTGTGGGGCATTGTAGCGTTTGTTTTTGCTTGGGTTTTGTCAGAACCTCTTTGTAGACAAATGAAAATCAACTCCACACTTTCTGTTTTTATAATAATAATCCAGTAGGAGTTGGGGATTGAGCATAATATAGTGTATTTATGGCTCGAACAAAACAACTAAAACAATTTAGTGCAGCTACAATAGATGCATTAGGCTATTATGTTTATGTGTTGGTCGATCCTTTGGATAATAAAGTGTTCTATGTCGGTAAAGGTAAGGGGAATCGTGTTTTTAATCATGTTGAAGATGTGAAAAAGAAAATGCAACAAACTCTATCCATTACGAGTATGCAAAAAAAAGAACATTTTAAAGAGACTAAAATCAAAGAGATAATTTCCCGAGGCAACGAAGTCCTTTCATATGTCGTAAGATATGGACTAACGAGTGAACACGCGCTTTTAATAGAGTCGGTGTTAATAGATATCTTTAATCATAAATTAAATGTTAATCTAAGCGATTTTGATAGTTTGACAAATGTGAAGAGTGGATGTTATTCATCGAAAGGGTGTATCTCAACATCTGACTTGGAGGAATACTACTCAAGTGGCATTGTTGCAGACTTGAAGGATGGACTGAAATATCTTGCTATAAATATCTCAATTCTATCTAATGATCCCGAGGAGATTTATCGTAGGGTTCGAGCATCGTGGGTGCTTGATAAAACTTTAGCTGATCAAGCTGATTATGTTTTAGCAACTCATGCGGGCTTGATTATCGGAGTTTACAAACTTGATGGAGATGGGTGGATTAAAGATGAATCGCAAGTTGTTAGGGGGTCGATACGCTATTGCTTCAATGAAGATAAATCACAAGATATGACGGAAATCCGAAAACGTTTGGTTAGTAGGCGTTTACCCAAAAGACGCAAAAAAGGAGCCGCTAATCCTGTGTGGTATATTGAGGGATGGAACTGAACCTATTTACAATAAATAAAAAACAAAATTATGTACAACGAAAAAATTGAAGGCCTTATTAAGGCGGCATTGGCAGACGGCGTTCTGACCGAGAAAGAGAAGCAGATTCTTTTCAAAAGAGCTGAAGCGGAAGGCATTGACCTTGACGAGTTTGAAATGGTTTTGGATGCCAGATTGGTCGAGATAGAAAAAGAAAAAACTCAAAAAGCCGCTCCAAAATCTGACAAATTTGGGGATGTGCGCAAATGTCCTGCTTGTGGTGCAATTGTTTCAGCAGGGATGGCATCTTGTAAAGAATGTGGTTATGCTTTTACCGGAATCGACTCTGCATCATCATTGCAACAACTGTACAAAGAGTTGAAAGAAGCCGATCAGCGAGATTATAAACTGAAATTGGGGATAAGTGCTCTTTTCGATGGAGAACTTAAGGTCCAGAAAAAAAAAGCTGTAGCAAAAGCTACTATCATAAAGAATTTTCCTGTGCCCAATGCAAAGTCGGATCTGATTGAACTTATGAGTGGAATACAATTACAAGCAAATCCGAAAGCTAGCAAAACTTATGTGTCTACTCTGACTGGTGACGAGGATTTAGGGTTGGCATATTGGTTTTTGTATGTTAAATGTATCAATTTGGCAAAATCTTCATTTCCGAAGGATCCCGCATTTCAACCGTATTTTGAATACTATGAAGAACTATTATGGAAATCAAAAAATATACTTGTTAGACTTTTTACTAAGCGGAAATAGAAACACAAGTTTATTTTGGAAAAGTAATTAACTATGGGACTATTTAGCAGTAAAAAAGAGGGCGGATTCATGGATGTAATCCGCTGTGATGAGCAAGAGTATCTGGTCTGGAAATGGAGACCATCGGGAGAAGCCAATTCGACTAAGAGAGAGAATGCCATTCGATACGGCAGTTCGCTGCGTGTAAAAGATGGAGAAATGGCAGTTTTCGTGTATAAAAAGGATGGTGGTGAGATGATGGACTACATTATGGGCCCTCACGATCAAAAAATAGAAACCGCCAACTTCCCTGTGCTGACAAACATTGTCGGTGCATTATGGGGTGGAAATACGCCATTTCAGGCAGAGGTCTACTTTATGAATCTGCAAGGAAATAATCAAGTGCGTTTCGCTGTGCCATATTTTGATGTGGCGGACCCACGCTTTCCAGATTTTACCGTGCCGGTAGCTGCACGAGGTACGATCACCTTCAATCTTACCGACTACAAGCAGTTTATCAAACTTAATCGTCTAATTGATTTTGATTTGGATGCTTTTAGTCGGCAGATTAAGAGTACAGTAACCAAATTTGTCAAGAGTTTTGTTGGTAACTGCCCTTTGGATAACAACATTCCGGTATTGCAGTTGGAACGAAAGGTGGTGGAGATTAGCGATCTTATTCAGACACGGCTTATCTCGACTTTTGCAGATGATTTTGGTGTGAATCTTAAACGCTTCGACCTATCGGCTATCGAGATTGACAAGGAGAGCGAGAACTATGCCGAGTTTGTTCGTCTGACCAAAGAACAGCAGGCGCGTCGTGCCGAGATTGATACCGAACAATATGAGCGTGTTTCGAAACTCTCTGCAGAGTCGCAATTTATCCAAGCTCATGCTATCAATCAACAGGCTGACGTCCTCAAAACCGCAGCCGAAAGTATGGGCCAAATGGGAGGTATGGATCTCGGTGGCGGAGGAGGTATGAATCCTGCCGGAATGATGATGGGAATGGCTATGGGTGGAGCGATGGGCTCACAGATGGCCGGCATGATGAATGGCTTTGGTCAGCAAGTTCAACCACAGCAAGCGCCTTCGATGCAGGGCGGATCACCGGTGCCACCACCCATACCAACAGCAGTGCAATACATGGTAGCCATCAATGGTCAGCAGTATGGACCGTACAATATGCAGCAGATGCAACAAATGGCTCAAAGCGGTCAGATAAACGCACAGGTGCTTGTTTGGGCGCAAGGTATGCCTTCGTGGGTGGTAGCAAGTAGTGTTCCCGAACTTGCTTCGTTGTTCGCTCAAACTCCTCCTCCAATGCCGCCAACCTTGTAATGATGCAACTATGAAGATTGACTTTGTAAAGAGCCTGATAGCCTTTGCAATAAGTGTGTTGCTTGCTTATGCTTGCTATGAGATTTGTGAGTTTGAACGAGTGCAATGGGTTGTTACCATTGGTGCGTTTCTAACTATTGCCCTACCTACATTGCTTGCAATTGGTGTCACGGTAAAAGCAGAAAGGAGTGCAATAGTCCTATCTCTCTTCTCGTGGGTAATGTTACTAATTGAGATTGGAATAAACGGAGTATTTGTCTTTTTTGATTTTAGTATTCCTGTTTATATTATAGTCAATGGTATTGTATTGCTGATTTACATATTGGTATATAACTCTATATGTAAACAAAGAATGTAAAGAATCTTGTCATTATTTCAGGCGTATGCAGTGAATTTGCATACGCCTGATTTTTTCCTATCTTTGTCCTTGGAAATGGTTTTTGTGAACTCACAACGATGCACTACCTCTTTTTAGGGATGATGGTCGCCTATTTGGGCGGCAATATCTATATCTTCCGCTGCATGCTCCCGCTTTTGGCGGGATGGCCCACGCCGGCACGCTGGGCACTCTATCTGCTCTTTTGGGTAGCGGCCCTTGCGCTCTTTATGGCCATGGGGCTGCGCCACAGCTCGGCTGCCGCCACACTTGCACGCCCGCTCTTTATCGTGGGGGCCACGTGGATGCTCCTAACCCTCTACATGGTCTTGGCGCTGCTGTTGGTGGAGCTCTTGCGGTGGGTAGGATCTCCCCTCCCGGGAGGCTTTCTCTACGCCTTGGGGGCCACGCTCCTGCTGCTCGCCTACGGCCACTACAACTACCGCCACCCCCACATCGAGCGGCTCGACATTGCACTCGAAAAGCCCCTCCAGGAGGAGCTGCGGGTAGTGATGCTGAGCGATGTACACTTGGGGTATGGCACCGGCAAACGAGCCTTGCAACGCTATGTAAAGATGATTGAGCGGGAAGAGCCCGATCTGATTCTGATAGCGGGCGATCTGATTGACAATGCGGTGGAGCCCCTGCAACGGGAGCGGATGGAGGAGGAGCTCCAAGAGTTGAAGGCCCCGCTCGGGGTCTATATGGTGCCGGGCAACCACGAGTATATCAGCGGCATCGAGCCCTGCGGTGAGTTCCTGGCCCGAACACCCATTCGTCTGCTGCGCGACGAGGTGGTGTCGATCGGCAAAGACTCCCTGCAACTTATCGGGCGTGACGACCGTAGTAACCTTCGCCGCCGTTCGCTTCGAGAGCTACTGACCCTGTGCGATCCCGAGCAGCCGATTGTGGTGTTGGATCACCAGCCCTATGCCCTCCGCGAGAGCGACTCACTGCGGGTCGATCTGCAACTCAGCGGCCATACCCACCATGGGCAGGTGTGGCCCCTCAACCTGCTGACCGACCACCTGTATGAGCAGAGCCACGGCTATCGGCGTTGGAGCCACAGCCATATCTACGTCTCAAGCGGTCTCTCGCTCTGGGGCCCGCCCTTCCGCATCGGCACCCACAGCGACCTCGCCGTCATTCGGCTGCACGGAGCCCCCGCACAGGACTAATCGCCCCCCTCTTCGCCCTCTACGCGACAACCGCTGAAGTAGAAGTCGCTGCGGGCCCGCTCCTGCGAGAAGCAGAAGTAGGTGATCTCGGCCGAGGAGCAGATCTCTCCCTCTAAGGTGATGGTCGCTGCCATCTGCACAATGTTGCGCTTGCGCTCCACCAAGTGTGCGCGAATCTCCACCACGGTCTCGGACGTGATGGGCACAGGACGACGGTAGCGCACATCGAGGCGCGTGGTCATCCCCGAGGTCTGCATCTTACGCACCACAAACCACATCCCGATCTCATCGAGCATCGTGGCCTGAATACCGCCATGCAACGTATTGAGCCACCCTTGGTGGTGGGTGTGGGGTCGCCAGTGGCACACCACCTCCTCACCATCCTCATAAAACTCCATCTTCAGACCAATGGGGTTATGCTCGGCACAGCCAAAGCAGTCGTAGCCATCGGCAGCCAGGTGCTGCCAGGGGTTGATAATCTTCTTCATGAGCGATTCTCTTTCATTCTTCAGACAAAGATAGCGGCCGCGGAGCAGAGTTGCAAGCAAATTCCCCGGATAAAATGTTCGGAATTACCGAAAAATTCATATATTTGCCCCGTAATTTAACCCAAGGAAAGATGAAAAAAGTGTTTCAACTGTTTGTTGTTGCGTTCTTTACGCTTTGTGCAACAACGAGTTATGCTCAATCAGCAGCCGATCGACTGCTCGGTATTTATGAGGCCAACGAGGAGGGTCGCATCTCGAAGGTGCGTTTCACCCGCCTAAACGACGGCACCTATCAGGGGCAGATTATCTGGCTCAACGAGCCGAACCATCCCGACGGCAGTCCCAAATTGGATGTGAAGAACCCCGATGAGTCGAAGCGCTCGGTACGTTGCGACCAGGTGGTGATCGTGTGGGGACTGAAGTATGATGCCAAGAACGACCGTTGGTCCGGCGGTAAGGTCTATCGCCCGACCGATGGCAAGACCTTCTCCTGCCGCGTGGAGTTCGAGGAGGATGGCACCACACTGCGCGTACGCGGCTCCTTCGGCCCCATCAGTGTTTCACGCTACTGGACCAAACTGGAGTAGGCCTCGAATAGTGCATACCCTAAAAACCTCCGACCTCTCGACACTTCTCGAAGGTCGGAGTTTTTTTATTCAAAATAAATGCTTAATTTTGCAAATGAGGATAATAATGTATAAATAGGTTCATTATAGATAAAGCGAAATTAAAGTAAGGTAAAATAAATATTAGAAGCGCATTAGCTTTTTCTCGCTTTCGAAACTTCGACAATTTTGAACACCGTGAGAGAATGGTTAATGCTCGTGCTGTTGCACGGGCATTTCAGTCATTTACGGGTGTAGGCAGTCGAAGGCCTCGAAAGCGGATGATTGATTTGTCCGTTTTTTTTGCACATATATTTTGTCAAAACTAAATAAGCGTATCAATAAACATTAAACACCTTAAGACATGGAAAGAGTATTTCAGGATTGCCCCCGATGTGGGCGAAAAAATGTGGTAGGGAATTTTGTTAAAGACGTAAAATTCCATGCTGCAGAAAGAGGCCTTGGTGCTATTGCAGGAGCATGCCTTGGCTCATTAATTCTACCAGGATTTGGGACTTTTTTAGGAGCTGCATTAGGCGATAAGATAGGGAAGACCGCAGCAGAAAGTACTGAAGAAGCCATGAAAAATAAAGAGTATAGATTTATATGCCCAGGCTGCTCTCACGACTGGACTAAAACAATTTAGCAGACAATTCTCTTGCGAATATACATACTCTACGTAAAATCAATTTGACCAGATAATATATGGATTTTCCCGATCTCTTTGATATGGATCTCCTTGATGGGGGCGAGGTTTTAGATAGTATTGACTCCACTATAGACGACTTCTCATTGATAGATTCCCCAGAGACCTACTCTCCCTCCTTTATGGGATCAAACTCAGATGGTTTTATCCCAAATGGGACAATAACTCTTGATAGGACTAACTGTGGTATAGAAAAGTGTTTCGAAGTTTTTCGTAAAGATGGACATCTTTGGATAGAGGAGTCCCCCAATCATTTTGTTAGAGTCGATGGAAGTGGCACCGTAAATATAAATGGATTTAAGTACAATAAGATATAGGGGCTCAGATTACAAAAACATAAAGGGCAGTCGATTGACTGCCCTTTATATTTAGACAACGGTCTAAATAAATGTGGTGGTAGAAATTACTTCTTCGAGAAGAAATCCTTTACCTCGTCGTTGTGAACGATTGCCTCCTTGAAGATGTAAGCACCGGTCTTCTCCGACTTAACCATCTTGATGCACTTCGTGTACTGCTTACCGGTACCGGTTTTCAGTGTTGCAACTACTTTCTTTGCCATATCGCACTAAAATTATTTAATTTCGCGGTGTACGGTTACACGCTTCAAATAGGGGTTGTACTTCTTACGCTCCAGACGATCGGGCGTGTTCTTCTTGTTCTTGGTGGTGATGTAACGCGACATGCCGGCTACGCCACTCTCCTTCTGCTCGGTGCACTCCAGGATTACCTGAACTCTGTTACCTTTCTTTGCCATTTTTTACACTTCGTTTTAGTAAACCTTCTTGGGAGCAACGGCCTCACGCAGCGCTACGGCCAATCCCTTCTTGTTAATAGTTTTCATGCCGGCTGCCGTTACCTTCAGGGTAATCCAGCGGCCCTCCTCCTCGGACCAGAAACGCTTCGTCTTCAGATTGGGGCTGAAGGTGCGCTTGGTCTTGTGGTGCGAGTGCGAGACATTGTTGCCTCCCATCGCAGTCTTACCGGTGATTTCGCAAATTTTCATTTTGTTTTTAATTAAGTTTAGCCCATAAGGGGTTGCAAAGATAGGTATTTTTTGATGAAAAACAAAAGATTTTCAACTTTCCACCGCCCTTTTTCCGAAAAAAGCGACTCTTTCTTACGATTGAATCCCGCTTTTGTTGCATCAAGAGGCGAGGTTCAGACCTTGAGTTTTTCGAGCAGCATCCTGATAACCAGCGAGGTAGCACGATGGATGATCTGTCCACGATCGGTACCGCACTGGCGACATACGGCTTCCACCCCCTGCGGTGTAGCCACCGCCATCCAGACCGTTCCGACGGGCTTTTCGGGCGAACCGCCCCCGGGCCCGGCAATGCCGCTTGTGGCAATGGCATAGTCCGCGCCGAAACGCTGTTGTGCACCGAGGGCCATCTCGCGCACCACCTGCTCACTCACGGCACCATGGCGCACAAGGCTCTCGCGGCTCACCCCGAGTAGACGCTCCTTCACCTCGTTTTGGTAGGCCACAACACCTCCCAGCAGGTAGGCCGAAGCCCCCGCCATGGCGGTAAAAGAGGCTGCAATGGCACCCCCCGTACAGCTCTCGGCCACCGCGAGGGTAAGTTCCCGTTCGGTGAGTAGGCGATGAACGCTACCCTCCACCGTAGCTCCCTCATAGCCAACCACATAGTCGGGTATCAGACGGCCCAGCTCGGCAAAGCGCTGTTCGATCTCGCTCTCCACCTTCTCACCCTCCACCTCGTAGGCCGAGAGGCGCAGACGCACCTGCCCGGGATTGGGCAGATAGGCCAACTTCAGATAGGACGGCAAGGCCTCCTCCCAAGGGGCAATCCGCTCGGCCAGGATCGACTCGGCCAATCCCGCCGTAATGAGGGTGCGATGCACGATGGCACGCAGGTCAAAACGCTGCTTGAGGCGCGGCATCACCACCTCCTCCATCAGGTGTTCCATCTCGAAGGGCACCCCGGGCAGGGAGATCACCACCCGCCCGTCGCGCTCGAACCACATCCCCGGCGCCGTGCCGTGGTGATTGAAGAGCACCTCACACGCCTCGGGAAGGAGCGCCTGTCCCTGATTCAGCGCATTAAAGGCGATGCCGCGACTCTCGAGCATCGTCTTGACGTGGTGGGCCACCGTCTCGTCGTAACGCATCCCGCAACCGAAGAGCTCGGCTAAGGTCTTTTTCGTGATATCGTCCTTGGTGGGGCCTAAGCCGCCGGTAAGGATCACCACCTGCGAGGTGGCAAGTGCCCGCTCCAAGGCCGCTACGATTTGGTCACGGTCGTCGCCGATCGAAGCCTTCTCGCGCACGACGATTCCGGCCCGATTCAGGTGCTTGGCAATGGATACGGAGTTGGTATCGACGATCTGTCCGATCAGGATCTCGTCGCCGATGGTCAAGATGGTTGCTTGCATTGTCTTTAGGTATTCTGTAAGGGATTCTTCTCCTCCTCGGCCGCCTCGGGCTGAGGGAGCAGGGCTTGGCAAACATCACCGGCAAAGCGCGGGCCCTCGAAGATAAAGCCCGAGTAGACCTGTACGAGGGAGGCTCCGGCCGCCAACATGCGGCGTACATCGTCGGCCGACATCACCCCGCCGACACCGATGATCGGATAGGTGCCCTTGGCCCGGGCGTGGATGCGCTCCACGACCTGCAAGGCCCGCTCCAAGAGCGGTGCTCCGGAGAGTTGTCCCCGTCCCACCTTGGCCAACGACGAGATGGAGGTCTCCAGCCCCGTGCGGCTTGCCGTACCACTCACGGCCACAATGCCGTCAAGCGGCGTTGCAATCATCACATCGGCCATGCGGTCGATCTCCTCATTGGTGAGGTCGGCCGAGATCTTCAGCAAGATGGGGCGGTATTGATTCTGCCCGCGACGGAAATCGAAGAGGGGCTCCAGGATCTGCATCAGACGCTCGGTCGAAGGGGCCTCTCCTCCCGGCGAGCTATTGTCGCACTCGATATTGACAGTGAAGTAGTCGGCATACTGGTAGAGGTTGCGAAAGAGCTTCAGGTAGTCCTTCCACGCCTTGTCGGGCATGGTCGAGCGGTTACTGCCGATGTTACACCCCACCACGACCCCGTGACGGTTGCGGCGCAGGCGGTTGATGGCATGCTCCAACCCCTTGTTCGGATGGCCCACCCGATTTACCAGGGCGCGATCGCGGTTCAGGCGGAAGATCCGCGGACGAGGATTTCCCTCCTGTGCCTCGGGGGTAAGGGTGCCTATCTCGACAAAGCCAAAGCCCAAGGCGGCCAACTCCTCATGGCAGTCGGCATTGACATCAAAACCTGCTGCCAACCCCACCGGATTGGCAAAACGCAGGCCATAGACCTCACGCTCCAAGGCGGGGTGCTGCACCGCATAGCGCTTGCGCAGGAGCCATCGCCCACCCGGGATCATGCCGATCGTACGCAACAGAAACAACACCAAGCGGTGTGCCTCGTCGATGGGCAGCGCATAGAGAAGCGGTTTTATCAGTTTGTCGTAGATCATCTTCGACCAATTATCCGTGGGACAAAGGTAGTGTTTTTTCCTTAGAAATACTCTTTTCGGTAACGATAACCCTCCCGCAACCCCTCGAAGCGCTCGGGAGACTCTTTTAATTGGCGGCTCTCCGCCTCCACGTCGAAGTAGCCCCCGATTGTGGAACAAAGCTCCTCCCAGGATATCAAACGCGCTTCGGAGCGAGGCATCCCGGCAGGATACCACTCCGTCAAGGGGAGATGAAAGTGGCGTGCTACGGCCCGAACGGCCAGGGCCGTGGCCTGTGCCTTCCCCTGCAACGAGTAGCCGGCAATATGGGGCGTGGCGACTTCGGCACGTGCCAAGAGCGCTGCATCAAGCGAGGGCTCCCCCTCCCAGACATCCAGGCAGGCCGTAAGGCCGCTTTGGCAGAGTGCCCGATTGTCGACCACCTCTCCGCGCGAGGAGTTGATCACGACCCCGTGGCGTGGCAGACGGGCCAAAAGAGCCTCGTTGCAGAGGTGGTGGGTGGTTTGATCGAGCGGCGTGTGAAAAGTGAGCAGATCGCATCGGGAGGCCAACTCCTCGATCGAAAGCGATACGAAATCGGGCTCATGCGCGGCCCGCGGAGGATCCGATTCCAAGACCCGAAAACCCCACCGACGGGCATAGGCACTCACCAGTGATCCCACATGGCCTACGCCAACCACGCCGAGCGTACGCTCCTCGGGACGCCACCCCTCCTTGCGGGCAAGGTGAGCCAAAACGCCTGCCACCCACTGCAACACCCCGCGGGCATTGCAACCGGCAGCCGTCTCCACGGCAACCCCGTGTTCACGGCACCAACAACGATCAATGTGGTCGAATCCGATGGTTGCCGTGGCCACCAACTTCACCCGCGAGCCCACCAACAGCTCCTCCGTACAGCGGGTACGGGTGCGCACAATAAGGGCATCGGCATCGGCCACATCCTCCGGTCGAAAAGCGTTCCCGGCCAGATAGTGCACCTCGGCCCACGGCTCAAAGACCCCCGCTAAAAAGGGGATGGCCCGATCGGCTACAATTTTCATACAAATCGGCTCTTTATCTCGTTCTCCGCCACAAATATATAAAAAAGACGGGGATTATTCGCTTTTTTGTCTATCTTTGCAAAACGAAAACAACAGAGGATGGATTTAACAACTTTTGACCCCAACGGTGTCGGTGTCGACACCGGCAACTACTTCGGACTGAGCTTTACCCCCGAGGAGTCGGCCTTAGTACTTCTCTCGGCCCCTTGGGATGTAACCGTCTCCTATGGGGCCGGCACGGCCTTCGCGCCCGATGCCATCATTGCCGCCTCCACGCAGCTTGACCTCTACGATGGTGCCGCCCCCGATGCCTGGCGCAAGGGGATTGCCACCGCACCTATCGACTATGACCTGCAGGAGCTCTCGCAGCGCCTGCGCAGCGATGCCGAGCGGGTGATCCTCCACTTGGAAGTGGGGGGATCGATTCACGACGACACGGTGGTACGCAAGTTGCGCCGTATCAATGAGGGGTGCTATACCCTCAACGAGAATCTCTATGCCCAAGCCACGGAGTGGCTCCAAGAGGGAAAAGTCGTGGGACTTGTCGGGGGCGATCACTCCACCCCGTTGGGTGTTGTGCGGGCCATCGCCGAGCGCCATCCCCATTTCGGCATTCTGCACATCGACGCTCACTGCGACCTGCGTGTCGCCTACGAGGGGTTCGAGTTCTCCCACGCCTCGATCATGCACAACATCCTGCGCGATTTCGAGCAGGTGGAGCGCCTCGTGCAGGTGGGTGTGCGCGACTTCTGCGACGCGGAGTATGCCCGCGCCACGACCGATCCGCGCATCGCCCTCTTTGAGGCCCGCAGTTTGGATGCGGCCGAATTTGAAGGGATCAGTTGGAAGGAGCAGTGCCGCCGTATCATCGAGGAGCTGCCCGAGGAGGTCTACATCAGCTTCGACATCGACGGCCTCTCGCCCGAGAACTGCCCCCACACCGGAACTCCCGTACCGGGCGGTTTGAGCTACAACCGTGCCATCTACCTGTTGGAACAGGTGGCCGCATCAGGAAGGAAGATCATCGGATTCGATGTGGTGGAGGTTACCCCCTCGAGCGAAGAGCGTATCGACGAGATCGTCGGAGCCCGCGTCCTCTATAAACTCTGTTCATTGATTCTCAAAGACTTCTAATAGAACCAAAACCCGACCTGCAATCTTTACTATTTAGACCATTATGCGCCTTTTTTCGATGTATAGTTGGACGCGCGATCGCCATCGTTTCAGCACCTACAGCAACAAGTTCTTGAGCAAGCCCTGGGCCGGAGGTGTCATGTTGCTTGTCTGTGTAGTGATCGCCATGCTGTTGGCCAATCTTCCCTGGACGGCGGAGATCTACCACAACCTGCTCCACACCAATCTCTCGTTCAACATCGCCTATGGCGACCACCTGATCGCCTTCCCCAAGGAGATGACCCTCGAGAAGGCGATCAACGACGGTCTGATGGTGATCTTCTTCTTCACGGTGGGCCTTGAGATCAAACGCGAGATCCTCTTCGGGCAACTCTCCACCCCGAAGAAGGCAATCCTTCCGGTGATCGCCGCCTTGGGCGGTATGCTCTTCCCGGCCCTGATCTTCCTGCTCTTCAACCTCGGCACCCCCGCCCAAAACGGTTGGGGTATTCCGACCGCCACCGACATCGCCTTTGCCGTGGGCATACTCTCCATGTTGGGGGATCGCGTACCGGTCTCGCTGAAGGTCTTTCTGACCGCCTTGGCCATTGCCGACGACCTGGGAGCCATCATCGTCATTGCCCTCTTCTATGGCGGAACGATCGAGTGGGGATGCCTGGCCGTAGCCCTGCTCATCATGCTCTTTGTCTACTGGGAGAACCGCGTGGGGGAGACCCGCCCGATCTACTACCTCATCCCGGCCGTCATCGTCTGGGGGCTCTTCTACTACTCGGGCGTACACTCCACCATCTCGGGTGTGGCAATGGCCATGCTGATCCCGATGAAGCCCCGCTTCTCGAAGGAGTACTTCTGCCACAAGTTTGCCCGTCTGACCCGCGATCTGGAGAACGATCCCACCTCCGAGGAGGGATTCCCCGATACCGAACAGCGCTACTACCTGCGTCGACTCAACCACATGAGTAGCGAGTGCGTGGCCCTGAGCGACCGCCTCGAACACGCCCTCTCGCCCTATGTAACCTTCCTGGTGATGCCGATCTTCGCCTTAGCCAATGCCGGAGTGGTGATCTCCTCGTCGGAGTACCTCAACATCTTCCACATAGGCCCCGCCACCGGCGCCATCGGTACCGGTATCTTCTTCGGCCTGCTTCTGGGTAAGCCGCTGGGTATCTTCACCGCCAGTTGGGTAGCCGTAAAGCTGAAGTTGGCCGAGATTCCCGACAAGGCCTCCTGGAAGATGCTCTTCGCCGTAGCGGCCCTGGGTGGTATCGGATTCACCATGTCGATCTTTGTCGACACAATCGCCTTTACCCAAACGGAGCTGATCGACCGCGGTAAGATCGCTATCCTGATGGGGTCGATGGCAGCAGCCGTTTTCGGTTCGTTGCTCATCATTCTCTTCTCCCGCAAAAAAGCCAATTAAAAGACCATGAAAAAGAGCCTCATCGCCCTGCTGGGCATAATTTTATTGCTTGCCAACGCCTGTTCCGTAAACAAGAAAGAGAGCAGCAGCGCTGTCGTAACCGAGAGCGACTCGGTCGCCTATGTTATCGGCATGAACATCGGCCGCAACCTGCTTAAGATCGACTCCACGCTCAACATCCGGGCCGTCTGCGAGGGCATGCGCGACTGCTTTGCCCGTCAGGAACGATTCACCTACGACGAGGCTCGCGCCCTCTACCTGCACTACCACTACATCTCCAAGCCCGAGGCCCGTGTCGCCTACGAAAAACAGTTCCTCGAGGAGATCACGCAAAAGGATCGCAGCTATGCCCGCTCGAAATCGGGCCTCACCTATGCCGTGGGCGAGGTGGGAGATGTGGATCGCACACCCCGCTCGTCGGGCGATTCGCTCACGATGCTCGTGGTGGGCAAGACCCTCGACGGCCGCACCTTCTACTCCTCTTTCGAGCGCGGCGATTCGCTCTGTCTCAAACTCGGCGCCTTAGGCAAGGGTCTGCAAGAGGCTGTCAAGCTGATCGGAAGCGGCGGACGCATCAACTGCTACCTCCCCTCCGAACTGGGCTTCGGAGCCGAGGGATGCGACTCGCTGGGGATCCAACCCAACTCGACCCTCTACTACGAGATCGAGCTCTTAGAGGTTACCCGCGCCTCGCGCCGTGGCGACAACCGCCGCAACTCCCTGGAGTTCTAATCCGCACCTCTACCTGCACGACCGAAACGAGGAATGGAAATATCGAAAAATCTCCGCTGTTTTTGTGCGGTTTTAATCGGATTTTTCCTACCTTTGCGAGCCTACTTGATTTAGAAACAACCAAAACGTTAATAAAAGATCATGAAAAAAGTAATTCTCATGCTTGCAGGAGTGATGTTTCTCTGCTCCTGCGGCGAACAGAAGGCGGTAAGTCGTGGCGACAGCTCGAAGCTGGATACCCTCTCCTACGCCATCGGTAACAACATCGCCAACCAGTTCAAGTTCCAGATGCGCACCATTCCCATCAACTACGAAGAGTTGGTCAAGGGTCTGGAGGCTGCCGCTCTGGACAACGGCCCCCGCTTTGAGATGACCAAGGCGACCGAGATGTTGCAGCAATACTTCACCACCACGGCTCGTGAGCGTTCGATGGCCATCCGCCAGGAGCGTGCTCAGGCCGACAGCATCCGCAGAGCCTCGGGCGATACGACCCGCGTGGAGTACCCCGTTGCCGATCCCGCCATGTTCTCCTCGGAGCGTGAGCGCGACGACATCTCCTATGCCTTAGGTTGCAACATCGGTTACGGTCTGGGGCAGGAGGAGGAGCCTCTGCAGATCTACTGGGTGGCACAAGCCATTCTCGACAACCAGCGCAATACGCTGCAGGCCGAGCCCAGAGATTGCAATACCTTCCTTCAGAACTACTTTATGACCTTCGTTCCCCAGCGCAACCTGGAGCGATCGGAGGCTTGGTTGGCCGAAGTGGAGAAGCAGCCCGGCGTGATGAAGACCGAGTCGGGTCTGCTCTACAAGGTGGTTGTTGCCGGCGATATGGAGCAACGTCCCACCGACCTGCGCGACGTCGTGAAGGTACACTACAAGGGTACGAAGGAGAACGGCCGCGTATTCGATGCTTCGCGCTTTGCCGATATGCCGAAGGCCCGTCAGGAGATGCTGAAGCGTCAGCTGCCCGAGGACTTCGACCGTGATGAGCCCGTAGAGTTCCCGCTGAACGGTGTTATCAAGGGCTGGGGCGAGGGTCTGCAGCACGTTGGCAAGGGTGGCCACATCCTCCTCTGGATCCCCTCGGATCTGGCCTATGGCCCGCGTGGTTCGCGTGGCGCAATCGGCCCCAACGAGGCCCTGCGCTTCGACATCGAGCTCCTCGATGTGAAGCACCACGAGGAGCCCGCAGCTCCCGAGGCCCCTGAGGCTCCCGAGGCTCCCGCTGCCGAGTAAGCATAACCGGGCCGGGGAGGGGTAACAACCTCCGTTAAACCGCCAAGATCAAGATGCCTGACCAACCCCTCGGTCAGGCATCTTTTTTTGCCCTGCATAGCGATTTTTTTGACACAATTCAGCCGCTTTTCGGATTTTTAGAGTTATCTTTGTCATTGTGTATCCCTTAAAGACCCTATTCGAATAACGATGAAAAAGTTACTTCTCTTTGCTTTGATGCTTGGCTGCATGGCATGTGTGAGCCGCAAGAGTGCCGACCGCATGCAGGGACAGATCGACTCCCTGAACCTGGTGGTAGCCGATAAGGAGGCGATCATCAACGACGCCTTTGCCTCGATTGGCGAGATCACCGAATCGTTGGCCGAAATCCGCAGCCGCGAAGGACTGATCCGCATCGACAATGGCGAGATCTCGGAGTCGGACATCGAACGAATCAACCACGATATCAACGACCTGAATCGCCTGCTCGAGGAGAATCGTGCCCGTATTGCCGAGTTGGAGAAGAAGGCAACGGCCCTGCGCAAGGCCAACAACCGCATTGCCGGCCTGGAGCGCCTCGTCGGAGAGCTCAATGCCCAACTCGAGGCCCGCGAAGGGGAGCTCAACTCGCTGCGTCGGGAGTTGACCGCCGCACAGCAACGCAATAGCGAACTCTCGGCCGAGGTGGCTGCCCAACAGGAGCAGATCGCCTCGCTCAACCAGACGGCCGGCAACCTGCGCGAACAGGTGAGTTCGACGGAGAGCTCGCTCCATACGGTTCACTACCTGATCGCCCCGCAGAAACAGCTCCTGAGCGACCAGGTGATCAGGAAACGCGGTACGATCGGCCGCACTCTCACCCTGAGCGAGAACCCCAACATGGCCCTCTTTACCATGGCCGACAACCGCATGCTCAAGACCCTGCCCATCGGCCAAAAGGAGGTTACCGTGGTTTCGGCCCACCCCGAAGGTTCCTACTGGCTCGTGGAGAGCGAAAATGAAAAGCGGGTGATCGAATCGCTTGTGATTCTCGACAGCGAGAAGTTCTGGTCGCTCTCGAAGATCCTGGTTATCAGCCACAAATAACAGCCGCCGATTGGCCCTTCACCCCGCCGAATCCCCATGTATCAGCAAGGAATCACCCGCCGTCACCGCACCGCCTTTGTTATCGCCATCGACCTTTCGGGCTCGATGGCCGAACCGGTCATGATCGGTGAACGCAAGGCAACCAAGGCGGCCTGGGTGTGCGAAACGGCCAACCGCCTGATCTTTGAATTGATCGAGCGGGCCCGACGATCGGATGGGGTACACGACTACTACGACCTGGCCGTGATCGGCTACTCGGGCGAGGGGGTAAGACCGCTCCTGAGCGAGGAGTGGTTTTTGGGAATTGACCGCGTAGCGGCCCTCCCCCACCAAAAAGCGACCACCTACGAACGACGCATGGCACCCGATGGCCATCCCCTGCTGCTGAAGATGGAGTATCCGGCCTGGATCACCCCCGAGGCCCAGGGACAGACTCCCCTCTATGAGGCGCTCTGCGAGATCTATGGCCACCTCAAGGAGTGGATAGCCGATCCGCGTCACCGCGAGAGCTTCCCACCCATCGTCTTCAACATCACCGACGGCGAGGCCTCGGATGGCGATCGGGAGGCAATACTCGACATCGCCAAACAGATCCGCTCGTTAAGAAATGCCGAGGGCGAGGTACTGCTGATCAACATTCACATCTCGAGCAATCGGCTCTTAAAAACCCTCTCCTTCCCCACCTCACGCGAGGAGGTGGCCGAGAATCGCTATGCTACCCTGCTCTACGATGCCTCGAGTACGATGCCGGCCATCTTCGAACCCCTGATCTGCGAGATGAAACAGCAGTGGAGCAGCGGGCCCTTCCGCGGCATGAGTTATAATTGTTCCATTCACGAACTGGCGCTGATGCTCAATATCGGCTCCATCAGCATCCCGATCCATTAGCCCCATGAAAGCGATCTCGGCCGCAGCCTTCATCGAGGCACTCGAATATCCCACAGCCCCCCTTGCTAACGCATTGGGGGGGGGAAAGTTGCGCCTTCAGCGCAACGAAGAGAAACAGCCTATCCTCCAACGCCGCTCCACGCTTCTCGAAGCGTGTGCCGCCAATCGGGAGGAGAGCCTGTTGATCTCCCTGCCGCTCAACGAGGAGGCCCTTTCGCAGTGTCGGCAGACGGCCCACTTTATCCGCAGGGCCCAATCGCCTCACCTGAGCCGCTATACATTGCTTACGGCAGGGGCGCAATTTGGTCGCCCGACCCAACACCACGATCTGGTCTTGGAGCACATTCCGCCGGGCGAGAGACTGGAGCAGATTCTCCGCGAGGGGTGCGAGGCACACAAGTTGCTCCCGCTACTCGATCGTCTCGAAGCGGATTTTGCCCGCATCGGCTTTGCGCACAACAACCTCAAGCCGGAGAATATACTCCTCACAACCGAGGGAAATTTGTTGGTTATCCGTCCCCATCTGGCCACCTTCGACGGCCCAAGCGAGCAGGATCGGGAGGCCTTCAAAGCCCTGCGCAGCTTGATTATTCAGGCCGACACCACCCCTTGGTTGCAGGCAATCGAGAAGGGTTCGGCCATCGAGCCTCACCCGCCAAAAGGAGCCAAGTGGCCAGCCTCCGAAGGGCTCTTCTGCGTACGCGAAGGGCGCAAGTACGGCTACAAGGAGGGCGATGGAGAGTGGGTAATCCCGCCCCGCTTCTACCAGGCCGAGAACTTCCGCGAAGGACGGGCCGAGGTACAGGCCTCAACCGGCGCCGGGGTGATCGACAAAGCCGGGAACTACATCCTCTCGCCCCACTACGAGATGGTCGAGTATGACGAGAACAAGGGGCTGATCCGTGCCCGCAAAGAGGGGGTCTGGTACCACTTCGACTATATGGGAGAGCCCCTGCCCGAGCCCCCGCAAAGCGATGAATCGAAACAAAACATATAGAAAAACGAAAACCATGGAAAGAGTAAAAGTATTGATTATCGGCAGTGGCCCGGGCGGCTTCACTGCAGCCATCTACGCCTCGCGTGCCAACCTGCAACCGGTTCTCTATGAGGGCATTCAGCCCGGAGGCCAGTTGACCACGACCACCGAGATCGAGAACTTCCCGGGCTATCCCGAGGGGACAACCGGCGTGGAGATGATGGCCGACCTCAAGAAGCAGGCCCAGCGCTTCGGTGCGGAGGTACGTTCGGGACAAATCACCGAGGTTGACCTCTCCAAGCGCCCCTTCCGCGTGAAGGTGGATGGTACGACGGAGTTGGAGGCCGACGCCCTGATCGTATCGACCGGAGCCTCGGCCAAGTACCTGGGCCTCCCCTCCGAGACCAAGTACCGCGGAATGGGTGTGAGCGCCTGTGCTACCTGCGACGGTTTCTTCTACCGCAAGCGCGATGTAGCCGTTGTAGGCGGTGGTGATACGGCATGCGAGGAGGCCACCTACCTGGCCACCCTCTGCAAGCAGGTCTATCTGATCGTGCGCAAACCCTTCCTTAGAGCCTCCAAGGCGATGCAGGAGCGCGTCTTCAAGACCCCCAACATCGAGGTACTCTTCGAGCACAACACCTTGGAGGTACTCGGCGATGAGGAGGGCGTAACGGGTGCCCGCCTCATCCACAGCTCGGGGCAGGAGAAGGAGATCGCCATCGACGGCTTCTTCCTGGCCATCGGCCACCACCCCAATACGGAGGTGTTCCGCGGCCAGTTGGAACTCGACGAGGAGGGCTATATCAAGGTCGAGCCCGGCACCTCAAAGACCTCCGTGGAGGGCGTCTTTGCTGCCGGTGATGTGAAGGATCCCCACTACCGCCAGGCCATCACGGCGGCCGGATCCGGTTGTATTGCAGCGCTCGATTGCGAGCGCTGGTTGAAGGCTAACGCATAAAAGGGGCAATCGGTGAGTTTTTCGGTTACCATACTCGGGGCATCGTCGGCCAAGCCGACCGTGGGGCGACACCCCTCGGCCCAGGTGGTCAATCTGCATGAGCAATACTATTTGGTGGATGCCGGCGAAGGGGTGCAACAGCAACTCTTTCGCTATGGCATCAACCCGTTGAAGCTGCGGGCCATCTTTCTCTCGCACCTCCACGGCGACCACCTCTTCGGACTCTTTCCGCTCATCTCGACCATGAACCTCTATGGCCGAAAAACACCCCTTACGATCTTTGCTCCCGCCCCCTTCGGAGAGTTGCTCGAACACCATATCCGCTACTTTGACCCCGAACTCTCCTATCCGATCGAGTGGGTAGAGGTCAAGACCACAACCCATCGGATGCTCTTCGAGAACCGCACCTTAGAGGTGTGGTCTATCCCGCTGAGGCACCGCGTACCCTGTTCGGGCTACCTCTTCCGGGAGAAGGAGCCTCCGCTCAATGTCGAGAAGTTCAAGATCGCCAAATACGGCCTCTCGATCGCCCAGATTGCAGCGGCCAAACGGGGCGAGGATGTACCCCTGGAGCAGGGTGAGGTGATCCCCAACGAGGAGCTCACCTACCGTCCCTATGCGGCCCGCAGCTATGCCTACCTCTCCGACACCAACTTCTCGGCCAAAGCGGCCACGCTTTGTCGCGGGGTCAACCTGCTCTATCACGAGGCCACCTACGCCCGCAGCGAGCAACGCACCGCCCGCGAAAGGGGCCATGCCACCACGACCGATGCAGCCAAAGCGGCTCTCAAGGCCGAGGCCGACCGCCTTCTGATCGGCCACTTCTCTTCGCGCTACAAGGAGCTTGGAGGACTGCTTGAGGAGTGCCGTGAACTCTTCTCGGAGAGCTACTTAGCCGAAGAGGGGGTAACCTTTACCATTCCTGAAAACCGTATTCGACGATGATTACCAAAGCTGAAATACAACTGGTGCGCTCACTGGCCGACAAGCGCAACCGCGACCACGAGGGGCTCTTTGTAGCCGAGGGAGAGAAGCTCATATCGGAGATTCGCACCTCCGGACTTACCATCCGCCGCATCTACACCACGGAGAGTCTCTTTCACGGGGAGGAGGTGAGCGAGGTCAGCCCCAAGGAGATGGAGCGCATGAGCCTTCTTAAGACGGCCAACAACTCGTTGGCCCTGGTGGAGATCCCCCGCCACGAGCTCCGCATCGAAGAGCTGAAGGGGTGCCTGAGTCTCGCCCTCGACCAGGTGCAGAACCCCGGCAACCTCGGCACCATCATCCGACTGGCCGACTGGTTCGGGATTCGGGATATTCTCTGTTCGCGCAACTCGGCCGACTGTTTCAATCCCAAGGTGGTGCAGGCTACCATGGGGGCTATCCTGCGCGTACGGGTACACTATGTCGATCTACCCAAGGTGCTCGATGAGATCCGCCGTGCCGGCATCGCCCTCTACGGTACCTTCCTCGAAGGGGAGAACATCTACCGGGCTCCGCTCAGCGAGGAGGGTGTGCTGCTCATGGGCAACGAAGGACGCGGCATCTCGGAGGAGTGTGCCGCAGCCGTGAGCCACAAACTGCTGATCCCACCCTACCCAAGCGATCGCCGCAGCAGCGAATCACTCAACGTGGCCATGGCCACCGGTATCGCCTGCGCGGAGTTTCGTCGTCGCCTCATACGCTAACCATTCCAAATCCAATTAACACAAAGCGGGGCTGTTCCATTCGGACAGCCCCGCTTTTTTGTTGGAAGATTGCTTACTTGACCTCTACGACCAGCGGATCCGAAACGGCAGCCGCAGCCTGCTCCGTGAGAGCCATCCAGTGGGGCATATCGTTCACGCCACCGTGGCTCCAGCCGGCACCCGCATAGTAGACCAGCGTATCACCCGGCTCGGTGGTGGCCACAGCCACAGCATGACCGGCCAGCTCGGCACGCAACTCGGCTCCGGGCAGCACAACCGCAAAGTAGAGGTCGCCATCCACCTCGGGTTGCTTCGAGTCGGAGGCCTCCTCCGAGAAGGCCAACCACCCCTCACCGGTCGAGAGGCCCTTCACCTTGTGGCGAATGAAGCCGGCCGCGATGGGAAGCGCCTCAAAATCGCCCTCATAGATATTCTCCATGCGGTTAAAGTGGGTGTGGGCATCCAGGGTGATAATCTTGGTGAGAGTTACCTCCTTATCACCGGCCATGAAGGGGGCATAGGTGAGCTTTACCGAGGTACGAATCGGGCCGTTCTCCAAGGTCTGGTAGGAGGTGAAGTTGCGGCTCAGACAGAGTTGATCCTCCACCACGGGGGCCGAGGCACCGGCGCCCAGCGTACGGCCCACCTTGTAACAGTCCATACCGTCGCCGTAGTTGTGGTGGTAGTCGCCACGCTTGTAGCGGGCATCCACCACGAGCGTATCCACACACTTTACCCAGCAGTCGTAACCGGGCGAAGCAAGCATCTCACCGG
Organism: uncultured Alistipes sp.; assembly: GCA_964600455.1. GTDB lineage: Bacteria > Bacteroidota > Bacteroidia > Bacteroidales > Rikenellaceae > Alistipes. The sequence goes on from CAZRJU010000011.1 coordinate 21,814, forward strand.
GAGCACTCTCCAACGCGGGGCCATAGGCACGGAAGGCGATCTTGTCGTTCTCCCAGGCATAGTCATCCAGACGCTCGGGCACGAAACGGCCGTAGGCCTTCTGGGCATAGGGCTCGCGCTCACCGGCACGCAACGTATAGCACTTGCTCTCGCCGGCCTTTACACAGCACTGGAAGATCAGCGCCTGGGGCTCCTCGCCACCATTGTAGAGCACCTGCGAGGGAAGCTGCTCACCATCACACATCACCACGATCTTGTCGGGAGTGATCCCCTTCCGGGCAATCTGCTCCCAGGAGATCTCCACCGTCTCAAACGAGCGGTCGATCTCGGTGGGATTGGAAACCTCGACCTGCAACTTGGGGGCCGAGCAGGCAGCCAACACAAAAAGGGCTGCAAGAGCAAATAATCTTTTCATAAATCGGATTGGTTAGTTGTTCGTTTTCTTGTTCTGCCGACAAAATTAGTAATTCTCGGGGAATTTTTGAAATCCCGACCCTGCGATTCTTCATCGATTGGCAAATATTTGCCTTTTTCTGACAAATATTTATAGTGATATTTACAAAAAAATAACTACTTTTACCTACCCGAATTTCACGAAACAAATAACAACCTAAAAAATAGGACTGCAATGAAACAATTTAACGACGAAAACTTCCTCTTGCAGAGTGAAGCGGCACAACGGCTCTACCACGACCACGCTGCCAAAATGCCGATCATCGACTACCACTGCCACCTCATTCCCGAGTATGTGGCCTCGAACCACCGCTTCGACAACCTCTCGAAGATCTGGTTGGAGGGTGATCACTACAAGTGGCGCGCCATGCGTACAAACGGCGTAGACGAGCGCTACTGTACGGGCAAGGATACGAGCGACTGGGAGAAGTTCGAGAAGTGGGCCGAGACGGTTCCCTACACGATGCGCAACCCGCTCTACCACTGGACCCATCTGGAGCTCAAGACCGCTTTCGGAGTGGAGAAGTTGCTCAATCCCACCACCGCCCGCGAGATCTACGACCACTGTACCGAGCTTTTGCAGAAGCCCGAGTACCACGCCCGCGGCCTGATGCAGCACTACAACGTGGAGGTTGTCTGCACGACCGACGACCCGATCGACTCGCTCGAGCACCACATCAAGGTCAAGCAGGACAACTTCGGTGTACGTATGCTTCCCACCTGGCGTCCCGACAAGGCGATGGCTGTGGAGGTACCGGCCAATTTCAAGGCCTACATCGACCGTCTGGCCGAGGTTTCGGGTGTGGAGATCAAGCGCTTTGAGGATGTGATTGCCGCCTTGAGAGTGCGCCACAAGTTCTTCGAGGAGGTGGGCTGCCGCCTCTCGGATCACGGTATCGAGGAGTTCTATGCCGAGGAGTACACCCAGCAGGAGATCGATCGCATCTTCCTGAAGGTCTATGGCGGCGAGATGCTCTCGAAAGAGGAGATCCTCAAATACAAGACGGCCATGATGGTTGAGTTTGCCGTGATGGATTGGGAGACGGGGTGGACTCAGCAGTTCCACTATGGAGCCATCCGCGACAACAATTCGCGCATGTTCCGCCAACTGGGTCCCGATACGGGCTTCGACTCGATCGGCGACTTCACGGTGGCCAAGAAGATGTCCAAGTTCTTCGATATGCTTGATGGGCAGGATAAGCTCACCAAGACGATCATCTACAACCTCAACCCGCGCGACAACGAGCTGGTTGCCACCATGTTGGGCAACTTCCAGGATGGTCGCTACGGTGCCGGTAAGATTCAGTTCGGTTCGGGCTGGTGGTTCCTTGATCAGAAGGACGGCATGGAGAAGCAGATGAACGCACTCTCAACCCTGGGCCTTTTGAGCCGCTTTGTGGGCATGCTTACCGACTCGCGCTCGTTCCTCTCCTATCCGCGCCACGAGTACTTCCGTCGTACGCTCTGCAACCTGCTGGGTAACGACA
>CAZRJU010000012.1:0-21831 GCA_964600455.1 uncultured Alistipes sp.
CGACCTTCGGAACCACAATCCGACGCTCTAACCAACTGAGCTACATCCACCATGTCGGTTAACTTCCGCTAACCGAGGTGCAAATGTACGGTAAAAATTTATTCTATGCAAGAAAAACGGAGATAAATGGCTGTTTTTTTTGAAATTTTCTCCTGCATAGCATCTCTATAGGGCAGAAAAAGCGGATGGTTGACCCAAGAGAAGAGGAACCAAGGGAGAGGCCAACACTTTGGTGTTTAACAAAAAATTACTACCTTTGTAAATATTGGGGCAGAGTCTCCTTGCCAAAGAGGCGGCCCGATGAGTTGTTGTAATTAAATTTTTCTGACATGAAACGCTTTTTCACCTTTTTTACCGCGGTCTTGATGCTTGCCGTGATCGGTTGTTCGGAGGGTTCCGACACTCCAGATAATCCTAATCCAGACCCCAAACCGGCGGGATGTCCTGCCAACGAGATTTGGTACACAACCGAGAGTGGCGAGGTTATCACCCTTGAGAATCCCGCTTGCTTTGATGCCGAGATTGCAGAGCACACCTATGAAGAGGGCAGGGGGGTGATTCGTTTCTCAAACGACCTGCACACGATTGGTTTGGGAGCCTTCTACTTTAACAGCGACCTTAAGCAGGTAACACTCGGAAGTGCCGTAGAGCGGATCGAAGAGATGGCCTTTGGTGGCTGTACGGGCATGGAGGAGATTCTGCTGCCCGAGAGCCTTTCAGAGATTGGCGGTAGCGCCTTCTCCGACTGCTCAAGCCTAAAGGAGATCACACTGCCAGAAGGGGTGGAGAAGGTTGGTATCCGCATCTTCTTCAACTGCTCTTCGCTACGTTCTATCAAGAGTAACTTCTCCTCTGAGGATCAACGCGCAATGATCGTTGAGGGCGAGTTGTTGGCCTTTGCCCCGGCAGGCCTGAGTAGCTACACCCTGCCCGAGGAGGCAGAATCGGTGGCCCCCTATACCTTCTACGGCGCTTCGGAACTCACAAGCATCACCACCTCGGGCCAAACCACCACGCTCGGGGAGGCTGCCTTTGCCAACTGCAGCAACCTTACCACAGCAACACTTGGAGAGGGTATCGCCTCAATTGGCAACCTTGTTTTTGCCGATTGTCAGGCACTCAAGGAGATCTACTGCAACGCCACCACGCCTCCGGCTTTGGGCATTCAGCCCTTCGGCTATGAGACTCCGACAGTGCTCAAGATCTATGTCCCCAACGCTTCGATGGAGGCCTACAAAGCGGCTGAGGGGTGGAGCGAGGTGGCCCCGTTGATCACCCCTGCAGAGCCCGTAGAGCCCAACCCCGAGAACTATAAGATCTACTACACGACAACGGACGAAAAACCCATTTATCACCGCTTTACCGACGGTGTAAATTTGGTATCGAATACCTATGAGAATGGCGTAGGTGTGATGATCTTCGATGGGGAGGTTGAGGTCATTCGAGATAAGTTCATGTACGCTCAATCAACGCTCAAGACGATTGATCTGCCCGCCTCAGTCAAGGATATCCGTTATGGAGCCTTCAGCTACTGCGGTTATTTAGAGCGTGTTACTATTCGCGAGGGGGTTACCGATATTGGAAGTCAGGCTTTCTATGGTTGCGCAATAAAGGAGTTCACTATTCCGAACAGTGTTACAAAGGTTAGTAGCGAAGCCTTCGGTAATTGTAAGTCCTTAGAGAAACTCTATGTCGGTTGTGGTGTAACCTTTTTTGGTAGCAGTGCCTTTGAGAATTGCGAGAAGTTAAAAGAGGCCTACATCACCGATCTGAAGGCTTGGTGTAATATCGATTTCTCGGGCTATGCTCCCAAACAGACCACGGCGGTCAACCCCCTCTCTTATGGAGCCACGCTCTATCTAAACGGAACGCCTGTAACCGATTTAATGATCCCCGAGGGAGTTACCAAACTCCAGGGCGGAGCCTTCTTCGGGTGCAGCAGCATCACCCGTGTAACCATCCCCGAGCAGGTCACCGAGATCACATACCATGCCTTCAACGAGTGTAAGAATCTGAAGGAGGTCTACTGCCATTCGACCACTCCTCCCACAGCCCTCCCCTTGGAGTGGTGGAACAGCATGGGAGAGTACTTCTATTATTGGTATGCCTTTGATGACATTACCGAGGTAGATGGTAGAATCTATGTCCCCGAGGAGTCTGTCGAGGCATACAAGACGGCCTTCATGTGGGAAGAGTACGCCAACTGCATCACGGGCTACGACTTCTAAACCCGTTTATCAAGACTCGGCAGACTCGTCCTCTCTTCGAGGATGGGTCTGCCTATTTCTAATGTCTGCCAAATTGTCAGTTGCATACAAAATGTTTGTCAATTTTACTGCTAAAGCATGGGGTTACCTCCCTTTGGCACACCTATTGATGGACTGCCCCTCAAAACAGAGAACGAACAACAAAAAGTATAACAATTAAAACCGTAAAAGATGAACGTAAAACCGTTAGCAGACCGGGTGTTGATTCTTCCCAACCCCGCAGAGGAGAAGACCGCAGGCGGTCTCTTTATTCCCGACACAGCCAAGGAGAAGCCCCTGGCCGGTAAAGTGGTGGCCGTAGGCCCCGGCACAAAGGAGATTCAGATGGAGGTTCAGGTAGGCGACCAGGTGCTCTATGGCAAGTATGCCGGCACGGAGCTCCAGATCGAGGGTGAGAGCTACCTGATCATGAAGCAGAACGACATTCTGGCTATCATCTAATCGAAAACGACATTTTATCCCGCAAAAACTTAACTGAAATGGCTAAAGAGATTAAATATAATGTAGAGGCCCGTGAGGCCCTGAAGGAGGGTGTGGACGCCCTCTCGAATGCTGTCAAGGTAACGCTCGGCCCCAAGGGTCGCAACGTGATCATCGACAAGAAGTTTGGCGCACCCCAAGTAACGAAGGATGGCGTATCGGTAGCCAAGGAGATCGAGTTGGAGGATCCCTTTGCCAACATGGGCGCCCAGATGGTCAAGGAGGTGGCCTCGAAGACCAACGACGATGCCGGCGACGGTACGACGACCGCCACGGTTCTGGCCCAGGCCATTATCGGCGTAGGTATCAAGAACGTAACGGCCGGTGCCAACCCCATGGATCTGAAGCGCGGTATCGACAAGGCCGTATCGAAGGTGGTGGAGTCGCTGCGCGAGCAGAGCCAGGAGGTGGGCGCCGATAATGCCAAGATCGAGCAGGTAGCCACCATCTCGGCCAACAACGACAACAACATCGGCAAACTGATCGCCGAGGCGATGGCCAAGGTCAAGAACGAGGGTGTGATCACCGTCGAGGAGGCCAAGGGTACCGAGACCCACGTGGAGGTTGTCGAGGGTATGCAGTTTGACCGCGGCTACATCTCGGCCTACTTCATCACCGACACCGAGAAGATGGAGGCACAGCTCGACAAGCCTTATATCCTCTTGACCGACAAGAAAATCTCCACGATGAAGGAGCTGATGGGTGTACTGGAGCCGGTGGCTCAAAGCGGCCGTTCGCTTCTGATCATCGCCGAGGATGTGGATGGCGAGGCGCTCTCGGCCTTGGTTGTCAACAAGCTGCGTGGTACGCTGAAGATCGCGGCCTGCAAGGCTCCCGGCTTCGGTGATCGCCGCAAGGAGATGTTGGAGGATATTGCCACGCTGACGGGTGCCACCGTAATCTCGACCGACAAGGGTATGAAGATGGAGGATGCCAACCTCTCGATGCTCGGTACGGCCGACAAGGTAACCCTCAACAAGGAGAATACCACCATTGTGGATGGAGCCGGCGATAAGGAGGCCATTGCAGCCCGTGTGCAGCAGATCCGCGCCTCGATCGAGAAGGCTACTTCGGACTACGACCGCGAGAAGTTGCAGGAGCGCTTAGCCAAGTTGGCCGGTGGCGTGGCTGTGCTCTATGTAGGTGCCGCTACGGAGGTGGAGATGAAGGAGAAGAAGGATCGTGTAGACGATGCTTTGGCCGCTACGCGTGCCGCCGTCGAGGAGGGTATCGTACCGGGTGGTGGTGTTGCCTATATCCGCGCTACGGCTGCCTTAGAGGGTCTTAAGGGCGAGAACGAGGATCAGACCACGGGTATCCAGATCGTAAAGCGTGCCATTGAGGAGCCGCTGCGCCAGATCGTAGCCAACGCCGGTGGCGAAGGCTCGGTTGTGGTAAACAAGGTGAAGGAGGGCGAGGGCAGCTTCGGCTACAACGCCCGCGATGACCGCTACGAGGATCTGCTCGCCGCCGGCATTATCGACCCGACGAAGGTGTCGCGTGTTGCACTGGAGAATGCCGCCTCGATCGCCTCGATGTTCCTCACCACGGAGTGTGTGCTGGCCGAGAAGAAGTCGGAGCAGCCTGCCATGCCGCCCATGCCCGGCGGCGGAATGGGTGGAATGATGTAGTCCTCCGCGATCAGTAAAAGCAAAAAGAGCTTGCCTTTTTCAAGGCAAGCTCTTTTTGCTTGAGTCAGTATGCAAAGACCTCCTAATTATTCTTCAGGTACTCGGTCGGCAGGCAACCTACATGCTTTTTGAAACTTGTAGCAAAGTAGCTCGGAGAGTTGAAGCCCACCATGGAGGAGATCTCCGAGATGGTGTATTTGCGCTCCAAGAGCAGTTTGCAGGCGTGATTAAAACGTATCTTGCGGATAAACTTCGTGGCCGACTCACCCGTGATGGAGGTCATCTTCAGGTGAAGGTTCGAGCGGCTCATGCAAAGGGCTTGAGCAAAGTCGTTGGAGGAGAACTCCTCATTGTCGAGGTTCTGCTCCACCACCTCGATCGCACGACGCAGGAATTCGCCGTCGATGGCATTCGAGGTGATCTTCTCGGGCTCAATCTCCGCCGAGGCCGAGTAGTGGTGGCGTAGGCGGTAGCGGCTCTTCAACAGGTTCTGCACCTTGGCTTGCAAGAGATTGATCGAGAAGGGTTGGCCTACATAGTCGTCGGCTCCCGCCTCGATCGAGGAGAGTTGCTCCTCGGCCGACTCGCGCGAGGCGATGATCACCACGGGGATATGGCAGGTGCGGATATTCTGCTTGACACTCTGGCAGAGCTTCAGTCCATCAATACCACCCAGCATACGATCGGCAATGATAACGGCCGGTTCGATCGTCTTGAGACGCTCCAAAGCGGCCACGCCATCCGGAGCCGAACAGATCCGGTAACGGTTGCGGAAATGGCCCGTAAGGTAGCGCAGGATCTCCCGATCCTCCACCACGATCAAGATGGCCTCACGCTCCAGATCCTCGCTCTCCTCACCCGCAGGGGGGTTCTCCTCCTCATCCGACGAGGCCTCGGCCAAGAGTTGCAGCAGGTTTTCGGGGGTGATGATCGAACTCTGCTCGGGCTCCTCGCCACGCTCCTCCACCGTGTAGGCATCGATCCGATCGGGAAGCGAGATCGTAAATTCGCTAAAGGCCCCCTCTTCGCTACGCAGGCTTATCTCGCCATGGTGCAACTCCACCAGACGAGCCACCAACGAGAGGCCGATTCCCGTGCCCGAGCGCGACTCATCCACCTGACAGAAGCGCTCGAAGACCCGTTTTTGATCCTTCGGGCTGATACCGATACCGCTATCGCGCACCGAAATCAGAAGTCGCCCCTCGGCATGGCGCAGTTGCAGGCGGATCAATCCGCCCGAGGGGGTAAATTTGAAGGCGTTGGTCAAGAGGTTTGTGAGCATCATCTCCACAAACATACGATCGACCGGCAGACGCTCTCCCCGCAACTCCGAGTTCAAAATATAATCCATATCGCGGTTCTGGGCCACCTCCTCGAAGAGCGAGAAGACACTGCCGGCCACCAACTCCACCTCCTGCTCCACGACATGGAGCTTAAACATACCGAGCTCTGCCTTACGATAATCGAGCATGCGGTTAACGATATGCATCAACCTATTCGACGAACGCCCGATATACTCCAGACGCGAACGCACAAACTTATCCACCGAACCGTGCTCCTCGATCTCCTTCAGGGGCGAGAGAATCAGCGTGAGCGGTGTGCGCAGCTCGTGCGAGAGGTTGATATAGAAGCGGATCTTCTCCTGGCTCAACTCGCCGATACGCTCCTTCTCCTTACGCTCCATATCCAACTCCAGGCGCATCTTCATACGCGAGGTGATGGTGCGCACCAAAGCCCAGAAGGCCCCTAAGAGCAGGACAAAGAAGAGGATGCGGGCCCCCAGGGTCTGCCACCAACGGGGCTCGACACGGATCTCCAGAAGGGCCTCCTCCTCGCTCCAGAGGCCATCGCTGTTGGCGGCCTGCAGGCGGAAACGGTAGTCCCCCGGACTGAGGTTCGACCAGGCGGCCTCCCGCTGCGAAGTGATCCACCAACGGTCATCAAACCCTTCAAGGGTGTAGCGGTAGAGATTACGGTCGCCGGCCAGCAGGTTGGCCGCCGAGAAGTGGATGCGCACCAGGTTATGGCGCACACTGAGCGAGGCCTTGCTCAACTCTCCGGTCGAAGTGCGCTCACGCTTCACCTCCCGATTCTCGGGGGCCGAACCATCAAAGAGCGTCAGGTCGACCACATAGGGACGCGGGGCATAGGGGTTGTCCTGCATTTCGGAGGGGCGGAAGGCCGTAATACCGCCCAAACCGCCAAAGTAGAAGTTACCAAAGTGATCCCGACAGGCTGCCTGAATATGGAATTGGTTTCCCGAGAGGCCCTCCTGCTGATCATAGTTGCGGAAACGCTCCCCGATCATATCAAGCGAGCTGAGGCCGTTGTTGGTCGAGATCCAAAGGCGATGGTCGTCATCCTCGAGGATGGCGAAGATATGGTCGTTGGGGAGACCCTCACGTTGTGTATAACGCTTCAACTCACCCGCTTTCTGGTCGTAACGATAGAGGCCTTGTTTGGTTCCCACCCAGATTCGCCCCTCGCTATCCTCCAAAATCGACTGCACGAAGGGGTTTCCGAAGGAGGTGCCGTCGGCCAACTTCAGGCCACTCAAGGGGCGTACCTCCAAACCATCGGCCGAGGAGCGATAGAGTCCCTGATCGGAGCCTACCCACACGGCCCCCTCCCGATCGCGCATCAAGGCCATGATTTGGCTCGAAGCCAGGCGTTTTTCGCGCTCGGCAGCGGCATGGCGTGTAAAGCGGCGGGAAGCCTTATCGAAGTGCATCAAACCGCCAAGCGTACCGACCCAAAGCCCCTTCCCATCCTCAGTCGAGAGGAGGGCATAACAGCCGTTATTGATTGGCAGCGAGGCCTGTATGGGGAAATTTTCAATGCGTCGTGTGGCACGATTCAGGTAACTCAGGCCGCCGATGTGGGTTCCCACCCAGAGACCCTTCTCCCCATCGGGAAGGATCGACTTGATGTTATCGGCCATGCGGATCCCCTCGGCCATGTGGAGCGAAGGGTCGTTTTGACGCACAAAGCGCCCTGTTGCCGCCTCATAGCGAAAGAGTCCGTCGTCGTTGGTTCCCACCCAAAGATCACCACTCGTTCCATCCTCCACGATGCAACTCACCGTACCGTCAAGCGGCTGCGAGGAGTGGTTGTCGCAACGCAAGCGACGAAAACGGGTAACGAGTGGATGGTAGTAGTTCACACCTCCATAGTAGGTGCCAATCCACACTCCCTGCTGGTTGTCCACGAAAATCGACCAAACGGAGTTGTGGCTGATGGAGGAGACATCCCCCTGAGTGTGCAGGTAGCGCGAAAAACTCCCCTCGGCCTCGTCATGGATGGTCAAACCGTTGTAGGTACCGATCCACAAAAGGCCTTCGGGATCGACCCTCAGTGTACGGATATAATCCGAGGCCAGACCACGATGGGTAGCCGTGCGGTAGTGGTGCTGCAGGTGCAACTCTTCGTCCAGACGCAACAGACCGTTGCCGTGGGTCGAGATCCAGTAACCACCCGAGGGTGCAGCCACGATGCTCGAGAAGTCGTAGGAGGGGATCTCCCCGGCCAGACGCAAAGTCTCATGGCGGGCCAGCACATAGCGATAAAGGCCGTTTTCGGTACCGAGCAAGAGAGCTGACCCGTTGGCCACCGACAACAAGGAACGCACCCGAATACCCGAAAGCAGCACCTCCGTCACCCGACCGCGCGACGTATCAAAGAGGATCAACCCCTCGTCCGAAGCTAAGTAGAGCATCTCCCCGGCCTCAACAATATCGAAAACCGGCACACGAAGCCGCTCAACGGTAAAATTATAAAATCGTTGCTCCTGAAAATCATAACACGAAAGCCCCGATTCGGTACCGATCCAGAGCCTTCCGTTGTCGGCCATGCGCAGGGCGATGATGGCATTGTCGGCCAACGAGAGGGAGTCCGACGGATCGGCATGGAAGGCTCGAAAGGCATACCCGTCGTAGCGATTCAGACCATCGCGCGTACCCAGCCAGAGATTTCCCTGCCTATCCTGCGCCATCGCTGTAACGGTGCTCTGCGAGAGGCCGCGATCCACTGAGAGTTGGCGGAACGTAATCTCACGAGCCCCGGCCGCTACGGGCAAAACAAGCAGCACGAGTGCGATCCAACGGCGAAATATCGAGGCGGGTCTTATCATCTTTCGGTCAGGTTACAATAGGGTTTCTTTCGGCAAAGTTAACTCTTTTCTCTCTTTAGGGCAAACTATTTGGTTATCCTTAATTTAGCTTAATTTAGCTTAATTTAGCTTACTGAAGGCTAAAGCTGCGGCACCGAGCGTTCCGGCCCGGTTACCCAGGGTGGCAGCGACCACATCGCACCCCTCGGCCGATACGGCCATGGCCTGTGCGGCCACTCGCTCCCGAAGGGCCTCAATGTAGAAGGGCCCGGCCTCCGAGATACCACCCCCGACAACCACTTTTTGGGGTGAGAAGATGTGAATAATCCCCACCAACCCGAGCGAGAGGATCTGCCAATGCTCCTCCATTACCTCCCGCGCCAAGGGATCGCCGGCATGGTAGAGAGCCGTGATCTTCTCTCCGTCGGGAGCCTCCACAGAGCGCCCAAGCTCCTTGCAACGCTCGGTAAAGCGGCGTACCAGAGCCGAGGTGGAGGCGTAGTGCTCCAAGCAGCCTACGCTGCCGCAAGCGCAACGTTCGCCATCGTACTTGACGGTCATGTGGCCAAACTCGGTGCCGCGGTTGCGGTAGCCTCCCCAAAGTTTTCCCCCGATCAGCACACCGCCACCAATCCCCGTACCGATGGTCAGAAAGACCACATCCGTCGCTCCGCGGCCCGCACCAAACATCGTCTCGCCAAGGGCCATCAGATTGGCATCGTTATTCACCCAGACGGGAAGCCCCGAAGCTGCCTCCAAGCGCTCCGAGAGGGGAATCTGCTCCCACCCCTCGATATTCTCGGCTCCGCCCAGCACCACCCGTTCATCCTCCGAGATCACACCGGGCGTTCCCACACCGATCCCCGCAAGCGTGATTCCCTCCGCACCAGCATACTGCCGGCAGAGGGAGACCCCCTTGAGGATCTGCTGCAAAACCGCCTCGGCCCCTTCGGTGGCCGGCGTGGGGAGTTTTCCCGCATAGCGGATCTCCCCCAGAGAGTCCACCACCGCATACTTGAGCGAGGTGCCTCCCAGATCAATTCCTATCGCAAAGCGCAACATCCTTCTAACGATTTACCCAGATGGGCGAAGACCATGCCCACTGGCCGTCGCGCTGGCGCACGCGTACATAGTAGTAATCCGTATCACGCTCGGGGCCATCCTCCATGTAGTGAGCCACCGAGAAGCCCTGCTCGGGACAAGCGCGGCAGAACTGGATCGCCTCACTGAGCCAACCACGCATGAAGTGGGCCTTGGCACCCTCCAAGAGCTCCTGCAACGTATAGCTGAACTCCTGGCCGTTGAAGGCAGCCTGGAGCGAAGCTCCGAGCGGCATCTCCACCTCGAGGATCACACCCTGCTGGGCAGGCGTTACGACGTTGGGATTCTTCGAGGAGTACATATCAAGCTCTACGCCCCGGGCATCCTGTGCCACGATACGGTTGACACGCGTGCGGAAACTATGCTCGCCGGGCTGCGGCGAGGTGAAGGCGGCACCACGGAAGCAGGGTTGCACCGAGAGAATCTCGCCCTCGCTCAAGGCGAGACGACCGTTCCAATGCACATACTCCTCCTCGCGGTTCCAACCGAAGTTCACCTTCAGTTTGGCACGGATGCGCCCACCCTCCACCTCGGGGGTGAGCAGCGGCCCGTTAAGACGCGCTACCGTGCGGCCGTTCTTGACCAGATCCACATAGTCGATATAGTTTTGTGCCTCCACACCCAGGATGATCTCACGGCGGCGGGCCTGAATCTCATCACCCATCGTGGCACCGTTGATGCGGAAGTCGATCTTGATCTTATCACCCGTTACACCACACACCTTGCGGCGGGCCATCGCCTCCCAGAGCTGATCGCGGTCGAGTCCCTCGGCCAAGACACCGATACGGCCGTCGCCATAGCTACCCGGATAACCGGCATGCTGATCGGTCGAGCACATCAAGCCAAACTTATGGCCCTGCTCCAAACCATACTGCACCGTACCCTCCCAGACGCGGGGGCCCATGTCGTGCAGGTAGTCGTAGTCGCCCATATCCCCCTCGGCCAGACCATGACGCGAGAACATCTCCACGAAGGGGAGCTGGGGGTCGTTATCGGTAAAGGCATCCCAGTTATAGCCGCGGTAGCCCCCCTGATAGCCCATGTGGTGGGGCGTAACAAAGACCTTTCTCTCGCGCAATTTCTCCTTCAGATCGGGAACCGAGGTACACTCCACGAGCGGCGTATCAAAATCGTGGCAGAGGGCCACATGGTCGCCATGCTCCATCGAGTGGCACTCATAGGAGAGGAATGTGAGGAATTTGCCCGGATCGTTAGCCGCCTTCAGGCGCTCCACATAACGATCCCAGCCACCGGCACGCAACCGTTTGAAAGCCTCGGTATGGTAACCGATCACCCAGTTCAGGCGCGGATCATTCTCGCCCGGAATATCGGGCCAGAGAGCATGGGGCGTAACCGAGACGAAATCGAGCTGCTCTCGGGCAGCCGCCAATGCATCCTCCAAGTCGCCGTGGCCGTAGGTTACGTTGCAGTGGTTGTGAATATCGCCCCAAAAGACCTTTACATCGCGCAGCGAAGCCAACGTACGCTTCAACTCCTCGGGGCTCTGCTCACCCTCCTTGCCCAGGCAACTGAGCAGGGTACCCGATGCGGCCAATCCAATGAGGCCCCATCCGGATCGTTTCAAAAATTCTCTTCTGTCCATTATGGTTGTTTTTTTCGGTTGTCAAGGGGTATCAGAGGGCTGCGGCACTCTGGAAAAACTCAAACTCCTGCTCACAGGGATCCAGATCGAGGGCCTCGGTTTGCAGCTCCTCGAGTGTGCGGTGCAACTCCTCGCGCACCTCACGGTAGGCGGGATCCTCATAGCGGTTCTGTAATTCGCAAGGATCCTGCTCCAGGTCGTAGAGTTCCCATTCGTCTACATCGTTGTAGAAGTGGATCAGGCGATAGCGCTCCGTACGAATGCCGTAGTGGCGCTTGACCGAGTGCCACGAGGGGTATTCGTAGTAGTGGTAATAGACCCCCTTGCGCCAGTCGGCCGGAACGGCCCCCCTCCCCTCCAAAACGGGTTTAAGCGAGCGTCCCTGTATATCCTCGGGAATCGCCACACCCGCCATATCCAGCAGCGTGGGGGCAAAGTCGATATTCATGGCTAAGGCCGAGGTTCGCACACCCGCCTTGATGCGGTGGGGATAGCGTACCAACAGCGGGGTACGGTGGCAGGGTTCATACATAAAGCGCTTGTCGAACCAGCCGTGCTCACCCAGGAAGAAGCCCTGATCGGAGGTGTAGATCAGGATCGTGTTATCCAACTCGCCGATCTGCTCGAGATGGGCCATCAGACGCCCCACGTTCTCATCCACAGCCTTCACCACGGCACAGTAATCACGCATATACTGCTGATACTTCCAACGAACTAAACTCTCCATCGAAGCGGTATCCTTCAGCACCAGCCACTCGGCAATACGGGGGGCATAAGCGGCATCCCAGCGTGCCTTCTCCTCGTCCGTCATCCGGTTGTAAGCAGCCTGATACTGGCGAATACCGGCCAGGTGGTCGTTGGCCCGCTTGACGTCGGCCTCGTTGGCATTGGCGGCACGCTCCTCGGTGTAGTCGCCCTGCAACTCCTCGGGGGTCATCAGTTTCAAATCCCACTCGGGCCACATGTGGCGACCAATCTCCATCTCCTGCTCACGGGCTGCACGGCCACGCCCTGCATAGTCGTCGAGCAGGGTCTCGGGCTCGGGGAAGGTGGTTTGGTTATAGATCCCCAGATGGCGCTGGGCCGGCATCCAGTTGCGGTGGGGGGCTTTGTGGTAGTAGAGCATGGCAAAGGGGCGTTCCGGATCTCGCTCCTCGATAAAGCGGATCGCCTTGTCGGTGATCAGGTCGGTAACATAGCCCTGCTCGGTACGCTCCTCACCATTCTCGATAAAGATCGGGGCATAGTACTCACCCTGACCTATCAGGATACTCCAATAATCAAATCCTTGCGGCTCGGAGTTCAGGTGCCACTTCCCGATCATGGCCGTCTGGTAACCCGCCTCATGGAGCAGCTTAGGGAAGGTCTGCTGATCTCCGTCAAAGGTACGCGAGTTATCCGTAAATCCGTTGATGTGGCTATACTTGCCCGTGAGGATGCAGGCTCGGGACGGGCCCGAGATGGCATTGGCCACATAGCAGTTCTCGAAGAGCATGCCCTCGTCGGCCAGACGATCCAAGTTGGGGGTCTCGATGAGTGCAGGGTCGTAACAACTCAAGGCCCGACAGGTGTGGTCGTCGGTCATCATGATGATAATATTGGGCTGGCGAGGCTCCTCGGCCCCGCAGCCGGCCAGTGCCGCCACGCCCAACGTTCCTAATTTCAGCGTATTTTTCATCGTTTCAATGGCTTCTTTTCCGGAATGGTTATCGGTTGCCCCGAATATGGCCTGTCGGGGTTGCAGGATTTTCGGTGAGCCACTTCAGCTCGCGGACCAGACGCTTGTCGCCCGTCTTGAGGGCCCAGTCATACATCTTTACTCGGAGGCGATTGAGTTCGGCACGGTAGCGCTTGTCAACAGCCAAATTAACCATCTCGCCCGGGTCGCTCTCAAGATCATGGAGCATCTCCCGATTCTGGTAGGTTTGATAGAGCACATACTTGTAGCGCCCCTCCACGATGGCCCAACCGCGGGTCTGCACGCTCGAGAGGAGGGTCTCGACAAAGACCTCCTCATGCAGCCCCTCGCTTCGGCCCTCCACTACCGAGCGGTAGGAACGGCCGCGATAGCGCTCCTCCGGGAGCGGGATCCGGGCATAGTCGCAGATCGTGCGGTAGATGTCGAGGCCGATATTGGAGAGGGCCTCACGGTTGACTACCCCGCTCACCCCTTGCCCCTTGGGGGCCTTGACAATGAGCGGCACGTTGATCACCTCCTCGAAGAGGGCCCATTTCTGATTCCAGGCGTGGGCTGCACAGCCGTCGCCATGATCCGAAGTGAAGATGATGAGCGCATCCTCGTAGAGGCCCTCGCGCTTGAGTACCTCCACCAGGCGCCCCACCTCACGATCGACACGCTCCACCAGACGGTAGTAGCCGTAGAGATA
Organism: uncultured Alistipes sp.; assembly: GCA_964600455.1. GTDB lineage: Bacteria > Bacteroidota > Bacteroidia > Bacteroidales > Rikenellaceae > Alistipes. The sequence continues at coordinate 13,578 of CAZRJU010000012.1, forward strand.
GCGCCGCCAATCATCCTCCGTGTAGTTGAACACGTCGTGTGAACGGGGAGCCAGGCGCTCCTCCAGACGGATCGCCTCGGCCTCATAGGTTGAGGGGCGGAAGTTGGCCGGCAGGTTGGGGCAATCCTCCGTCAGGAAGGGTTCCAACTCGCCATAGTGCAGCGACTGATCGCGGGCAAATTCACAGATCTCGTGGGGATTCAGTAGCGAGGCAACCAAAAAGAGGGGTTTCGATTTATCGCGGCGGGAGAGAGCATCGGCACAAGCATCGGCCAAGATGCGGTCGTCCATCACACAAACCCGCTTAAAGCCCGTACCCTCCTCGGGGAGGTTCACCTCGGGGATGTGCCACTTACCGGCATAGAGGGCCTCGTAGCCGGCATCGGCCATCCGCAAGCCCAAGCCCTGCTGCATATCGGCCTCATGGGGGCGCACCCCGTTGTCGGTGGCTCCCACCTCAAAAGCGGTACAACCCGTCAGGAGCGAGGCACGCGACGGGCCGCTCAAGGGGAAGGGGCAGTAGGCCCGCTCGAAGCGCACACCATCGGCTGCAAGAGCATCCATTGCCGGGGTCTCGACCCAGGGATTTTGGGCACAACTCATGGCCGAAGCGGTCTGCTGGTCGGTCATGATGAAGATGATATTGGGCGCATTCTTGCGCTGGGCCATCGCCTCGTTGGGCAGCAACAGTGCAGAGGCAGCCAAGGCCCCTAACGCGATGGGGCGGCCACAAGCCTCGGCCGAGAGGCGAAAGGGAGAGTAGTTCATGGCGGCAAAAATTTTCGGTTGGTTTTCGATTTAACAAAGTTAACCCATTTTTTGGAGGAAAGCAAACGAATCCTGTCGAGAAAAGGGCCGCAGGTGTGGAATATTTTTTCAAAATTGTTCAACGACTTCCTAAATTTGAACAAAACGCTCCCCTTAAAAGGCAAAATTCTACAAAATTGCGAGCCGATTAAACAAAATTAAGAGGGCTTAGAGCAAAAATCGAGAAAGATTCACCATCGACAAAGCCTCGATTCTGCAAAAAAAGTGTAACTTTGTGTAAAAGAAAACCCGGGTAGGCGGCTTCTTTTGAGGCGCCACCCCAAATCCGGAAAAGACCATGCGCCGATTAACCCTGCTCCTGTTTGCCCTGTGCGGCCTCCTAAGCCCGCTCTGCGGCCAAGTGAACCCGAAGGTGTTCGACCTCTTCGACCCGACCCATCCGGGACTTGCTCCCATGCGGGAGGCCCTCACCCAAGGAGACACGTTGCAGGCTGCCGAAGCGCTGCTCCACTACTACCGCACCCGCCAAGGGGTGGTATCGCCCGACTTCACCCCCGATCGGATCATCCTCTCGGAGGAGCACCGTCGGTGGGCCGACGAGGCGCTCGACCACCATTTCTTTGTCCACACCGGCTACCAACCCTCGCTCTTCTACGGGGAAGATATCGACTGGGAGTACTGGCCCGTGCGCGATAACGAACTCCGCTGGCAGCTGCATCGCCACAAGTGGTGGGTGCCGATGGGAAAGGCCTACCGCCTGACGGGCGATGAGCGCTATGCCCGCGAATGGCGGTTGCAGTATTTGGATTGGATCGAAAAGAATCCGCTTGACGGCTTCTTCAACACCGAGAAGGGGCCGGGCGAAGGGACGGTCGACCTGATGACGGCCCCCAACTCGCTCTTCGCCTGGAGGCCTCTGGAGGTGAGCGACCGACTGGAGTTCCAGATCCAGCAGTTGCTCCTTTTTCTCCCTGCCGAGGCGGTTGACGGCCCCTTTCTGAGCCACTTCCTGGTCAACTACCACCGCCACTGCACCCACCTGCAAGCCAATCTCTCGGCCCACGGCAACCACCGCCTCTTCCAGGCTCAACGACTACTCTATGGCGCGGTTTTCTTCCCCGAGTTTCGGGAGGCTGCTGCCTGGCGCGAAGAGATGATCGGGATCCTGAACAGCGAGATCGAAAAGCAGGTGCTGCCCGACGGCATGCAGTATGAACTCGACCCCCACTACCACCTGGAGGCGATCAACATCTTCTTCGGAGCGCTGCGCATGTGCGATGCCAACGGCCTGCGCGAAGCCTTCCCCGCCTCCTATCTGCAACGTGTCGAACAGATGATCGAGATCCACTACAACTACTCCTACCCCGATCTCTCGACCCCGATGTTCTCGGATGCCAAGCTCCATGAGCGCGACTACACCTTCCCCTACTACGCGGAGTGGCTCAAGGTCTTCCCCGAGAACGAAATGATCCGCTATATCGCCACCGAGGGGCGCGAAGGGGCTCTGCCCGACCACCTCTCCAAGGCCTTCCCCTTCTCGGGCTTCTACGTCCTACGCAACGGTTGGGATGAGGAGGCTACGGTAATGACCCTCAAGGCCGGCCCGCCCGCCTTCTGGCACTGCCAACCCGACAACGGCACCTTTGAACTCTGGGTCAAGGGGCGCAACTTCTTCCCCGACTCGGGCAGCTATGTCTACGCCGGCGATGAGGAGATCAACCGCCAGCGGGCCTGGTTCCGCCAGACGCGCGTTCACAACACCCTTACGCTCGACGGCAAGAACCTCGAGGAGACCTCATCGCACTGCTTGGAGTTCCGGACCGACGATGAGCGCCACCTGCTCGTGGTGGAAAATCCCTCCTATGCGGGGCTCAACCATCGCCGCACAGTGCACTTTGTCGAGGGTAAATTCTTTGTGATCATCGACGAGGCGCTGGGCGAGCGCAGTGGCGAGGTGGCCCTGAACTACCACCTGATCGAGGGCGAGCACGAGATCGACACCGTCCGGCACACCGTTACCACCCGATTTGCCGACCGCAACAACCTCCAGTTGCGCACCTTCGGGGCCCAACGTATGAAGATGGAGTGCCGTACAGGACGCGTATCGCGCACCTATCGCCACTATGCCGAGCGGCCCTGGATCCGTTTCACGGTCGAGAAGTCGGCCTCTCCCGCCGTGCGTTTCGTGACGCTGATTGTCCCCTTCGAAGGGAGGAAGGCTCCCCGCACCTCCCTCACGCTGCAGGACGAGGAGCTCCGTATCAAGGTGGGCCGCAAACGCTACAACATTGCAATCAACGAATAAAACAATAAACAACCTAAAACCTTATGAGAGTGAAATTTTTAATCTGGATGGCGGCCCTGCTTTTGAGTGTGCAGGGGCTCTTCGCACAGGAGGAGGTACGCCTCTTCAACGAGCATGACCCCCATGGGCTCTATCCGCTGCTCAACCTCGACTACCCGGGCCTGGAGCGTGTAAAAACGGCCTACCTGAAGGGCGACTACAAACGTGCCGACAAGGAGCTTTTGAAGTACTACCGCACGCGCAACTCGATCACAATGACCGACTTGGATTTGGAGAACCTCACCATCAAAAAGAACGAGCAGCGACAGGCCGACGAGTCGCTCGAGCATAAGTTCTATGCCCACCGCGGCTACGAGAGTTTCTTCTATGGCGACGATATCGACTGGCGCTATTGGCCCGTGGAGGACAACGAGCTCCGTTGGCAGCTCCACCGCCACTACTGGTTCATTCCCTTGGGTAAGGCCTACTACCTGACCAAGGACGAAAAGTATGCCGAGGCTCTGGTGGAGCACTACACCGACTGGGTCTACAAGAACCCCTTAGTGGATATCGACTCGTTGCGCCGCAGCGGAGCCCCGCAGGATCTCTTGCAGCGCGAGCGCGAGAACTTCCGCTTTGCCTGGCGTCCGATGGAGGTGAGCCATCGTCTGCAGAACCAGCCCATGTGGTTCGAGTTGATCAAACGCTCGGCGGCTTGTACGCCCGAGTTCACCAACCTCCTGCTCTACAACTTCCACAAACACGCCAACCGGATTCTGCACAACTACTCGGAGAAGGGTAACCACCTGCTCTTCGAGGCGCAGCGCATGATCTATGCCGGTATCTTCTTCCCCGAGTTCAAGGATGCTGCCACTTGGCGTGAGAGCGGCATCGAGATTCTCAACCGCGAGATCGAGGTACAGGTATTCGATGATGGCGTCCAATTTGAGCTCGACTATGGTTACCACATGGCGGCCATCGAGATCTTCCTGAAGGCCTACCACATGGCCTCGGCCAACGGCTTTGGCGAGGAGTTCCCCGCCTCGTATGTGGCCACCGTGGGAAGCATGACCGACTTTGTCTGGAACCTGATGTACCCCGACTTCTCCAACCCGATCTTCAGCGACACGAAGCTCCACACCGCCTCCAACTTCCGCAACAACTTCCGCAAGTGGGCCGAGGTATTCCCCGAGCGCAAGGAGCTGTGGGATTGGCTCATCTCGGGAGGCAAGCGCGGTGTAGGCCCCGACCACACCTCCTACCGCTTCCCCGATGGCGGCTACTATGTGCTGCGCAGCGGTTGGGATAAGAACTCCTCGGTCTGCATCCTCAAAGCAGGCCCCGAGGCCTTCTGGCACAACCAGCCCGACAACGGCACCTTCGAGTTCTGGGTACGTGGTCGCAACTTCTTCCCCGACTCGGGCAGCTATGTCTATGCCGGTAATGCCAAGGTAAATGCCGAACGCGACTGGTTCCGCCAGACGCGTGTTCACAACACCCTCACGCTCGACAACCGCAACCTGGAGTCGACCACCTCGCACTGCCTGCTCTGGGACGATACCGAGGGGCTTGTACGCGTTGTGGTGGAGAATCAGAGCTATGCCGATCTCAAGCACCGCCGCTCGATGTTCCTGCTCGATGGCGAGATTCTGGTCATCGCTGACGAGGCTACGGGTGAGGCAACGGGCGAAGTGGGCATCCACTTCAACCTGGCAGCCCCCGAGGGTACGGCCACCCCGATTCAGAGCATCAAGTTCGACCGCGACGGCACTTTGCATACCCTCTTTTCGGATGGCAATAACCTGAAGATGAAGAGCGTATGCTCACTCCCCCGCCAGATCGAGATGGAGGAGGGCTGGGTGTCGTTTGCCTACCGCGAGAAGGTGGAGCGTCCTTCGTTTGTGGTCAAGAGTCAAAAGGGCGAGCACCCCACCGTACTCTTCCTCACGGTCATCGCTCCCGATAGCGAGAAGTACAAGGGTTCGATCGCCATTGTCCCCCGCGATACGGAGTTTGACAGCACCCTCTCGTTCGATATTCGCGTGGGTGGAAAGACCTGGCAGTTGGGCTACGATCTAAGCAAGTAACCCACTTTGCCCGGTATGAAAAGATTGCAAGCTGTTCTCTGTGGTATCGTGCTGCTCCTGACAACGGGAGCAGCCGCCCAACAGATCGTTCCGATCCGTGAGCGGGTCAATGTCCAGATGGATACGGCCCGTATGGAGCAGGTGGTGGATGGCCGTTGGGTGGGTGTCGGTACGCGTGCCGAACACGCCATCTCGCACGACTACACCCTCCTCTACCAAGGTCTTTCCTCCTACCGTTTCGAGCTGCGCGAAGAAGACAACACCTTGGAGGGCTATGCGCCGGGGTCGACCAAGGGGCGTGCCGAGTTGAGCCACTGCTACGCTACGGCCGCCGACTTTGCCTCGCTCACCCCCTACGACTACCATGCAGCACAACGCATGAAGACGGTCTACCACCACGGCAAGGGGATCATCCCCCAGGGAGCCACCTCCCGCCACCGTTTCGCCCTCTATGTCCCCGAAGAGCTCTCCGAGGAGGTTACCACCATCTTTGCCCAGTGGCACGGCATGCCCGACAGACGACTGGTGCAGAGCCCCGACGGAGAGATCAAGATGCTCACCACCGAGGAGTTTCTGGCGTTGGAGAGCCGCATGCGTTTCAAGAAGAACAAGGGGTACGACCGATTGGAGGGGGTGGATAAGCGCGGAAATCCCCGTTACTCGAAGGAATGGAACGGTTGGTTAGTGGAGCAGGGCGGCTTCCCTCCCTTAGCCTTTGGTTTCTCCAAAGGGCTCTTCTACATCAAGTGCAACTCGGATCGCCGCTGGATGACCGACAAGACGGATCGCACCTCGGCTTCGCTGCGCGGGCCGGTATTGGTGGCAGCCGAGTCGGAGTATCTCTCCTCGCTGATCGCCTACAAAATGCCCTTTCAGGAGTTTCCCAAGGGGCGCTGGGTGGAGTTCACCGTAGAGATTACCTGGAGTCTGTACGGCGGCCAAAGCGAGGAGATTTTGCGCCGCGGGAGCCTCGATGTGAAGATGACTTACGACGGCGAGGAGCACCACATCGTCAAGCATGAGCCGCTCAATATCGGCCGCAACGACGATGAGGGCTACTACTTCAAGTTCGGCATCTACCGAGTGGCCGACTCCACCGTGCCGGTCTGCTACAACTTAGCCGGATACGAAGAAGAGGTGTTGTAGCCCCGATACCACCCTGACAAAAACAAGAGAGCTTGCCCGAAAAGGCAAGCTCTCTTGTTTTCATATAAACCGGTAACTACTCGTTCTTGCAGCAGAGGTTACGATCGCCGTAGCCGTTGTCAATCTTCGTAACATAGGGGAAGAACTTGGCCTGCTTGATCCACTCCAAGGGGAAGGCGGCTTCTGCACGGGTGTAGGGGTGTCTCCACTCCGAGCACAACTCCTCGGCCGTGTGGGGGGCATTGACCACCACATTGTCCTTCTCGCCCGAGGCTGCAGCGGCCTCGCACTCGCGCTTGATCTGCACCAAAGCCGCCATGAAGCGATCCATCTCGGCCTTATCCTCCGACTCGGTGGGCTCCACCATCAGGGTCTCGTGTACGGGGAACGAGAGGGTGGGAGCATGGAATCCGTAGTCCATCAGGCGGTGGGCAATATCGCCACAGTCGATACCGTAGTCGCGCTTGAAGTTCGTCAGATCGAGAATCATCTCGTGACCCACACGACCCGTCTCACCAGCATAGTAGGTACGGAACTCCGACTTCAGGGCCGAAGACATGTAGTTGGCATTCACGATCGCCATCTCGGTCGAGTGGCGCAAGCCCTCCTCACCGAGCATCTTGATATAGCCATAGGTGATCGGGAGCAGTAGAGCCGAGCCAAAGGGGGCCGACGATACGGCCGTAATCCCCTCCTCGCCACCGGTCGCAACCAGCGGGTGCGAGGGAAGGAAGCCCTTGAGGTGGTCGGCCACACAGATCGGGCCTACACCCGGGCCGCCGCCACCATGCGGCATGGCAAAGGTCTTGTGGAGGTTCAGGTGGCAGACATCGGCTCCGATAAAGCCCGGATTGGTTAAGCCCACCTGCGCATTCATGTTGGCACCGTCCATATATACCTGACCACCGGCATCGTGTACCGTATCGACGATTTCGCGAATACGGCTCTCGAATACACCGTGTGTCGAGGGATAAGTAACCATCAAACCGCACAACTCCGAAGCGTGCTCCGAAGCTTTGGCTTTGAGGTCTTCTACGTCGATGTTACCGTTGGCATCGCAAGCCACCGTCACGATCTTCATGCCGGCCATAGCTGCCGAGGCGGGGTTCGTGCCGTGGGCCGAAGCGGGGATCAGCATGATGTTGCGATAGCCCTGGCCACGGCTCTGGTGGTAGGCGCGGATCACCATCAGGCCCGTGTATTCGCCCGCGGCACCCGAGTTGGGTTGCAGGGAGCAAGCGGCAAAACCGGTGATGGTGGCCAGATCACGCTCCAACTCGGCGATCAACTCGAGGTAGCCCTCGGCCTGATCGGCCGGAGCAAAGGGGTGCATCTGTTGGAAGCCCGCCAGCGAGAGGGGCATCATCTCGGCAGCGGCATTGAGTTTCATCGTACACGAACCGAGCGAAATCATCGAGTTGGCCAGCGAGATGTCGCGCAGCTCTAAGCGCTTGATATAGCGCATCAACTCGCTCTCCGAACGGTAGCTGTTAAAGATCTTCTCCTGCAGATAGGGGCTTTGGCGCTGCAAGGGCTCGGCGATACCGTTCTGCTGCGCAAACTTGGGCTGCTTGGGCTTCTTGCCGGCAGCCTCGGCAAAGATCTCAACCAGAGTGGCCACCTCCTCGGGGGTGGTTACCTCGTCGCACGAGAGGCGCACACGGCCCTCGTCGGGATAGTAGAGGTTGATCCCCTGTTGCAGAGCCAGGGACTGCACAACAGCCGCCTCGGCCTCAACCTCGATCGTATCGAAGAAGTTGCGCGTGGCGAGCTTATAGCCCATTGCCTCCAAGGCCGAGGCCAAGGTCAGGGCCGAACGGTGAGCCGTCTCAGCCGCACGCTTCAACCCCTCGGGGCCGTTGTAGATGCAGTAGAAACCAACCATCGAAGCCATCAGAGCCGATGCGGTACAGATGTTCGAGGTGGCCTTTTCGCGCTTGATATGCTGCTCACGCATCTGAAGGGCCAT
>CAZRJU010000013.1:0-21736 GCA_964600455.1 uncultured Alistipes sp.
ACTTCTCGGCAGCCTCGATCTTCGAGCCCTCCTTGGCCTTACGGATAATATAACCGGCCGTCTCGGTGATCGTCGGGGCGGTATTATACTCCGTAATGTAGGTAATCTCGAAAGCCTTGGGATCGAAGTTGGCCGTGTAGGCACAGGCAAACGAGGTGTCGAGGGCATAGGCACGGGCCAGACGGCAAAGGTCTGCCATCACGGTCGACTTACCCACTTCGTCGATCAGCACCACAAGCGAACGCTTCAGGCTGCGGGCTTCCACCAGATGGAAGAGGATGTTGTAGGCCTCCTCCGAGATCGGAGCCGTATAGAGGCTCTGCACGGTGCGATCCTCACGCTTGAAATCCTCCGAACGGCCCAACATATAGCTCCTAAGTTCCTCGTTCTCCGGCGAGGGGATACGGTTGACAGGGCGGAAAGCGAGGCTTCCGGCTGCGGGCTGCTCATAGAGCAACTGAAAGATCGAGGGATCGGGCTGCTCGTCAAAGATAAGCGTATGCTCGGCATAGTTACCCGGACGGGTAGGCTTACCCGTTTCGTAGTAGGCATAGTCAAACTCCAGGGCCACGTTGCGGCGCAAGACATAGAGTATCTTTCCCGAAGGGGTCTCCATTCGGCGGTAGGAGAACTGCACCGGATAGCCAAGGATCTTGGTCGTATCGGCCACCAACTCATTGGCAAAGACGGCTCTAAACTTCCCCTTCTGGTAGAGTTCGCCCGGCTTTACCGCCTTGAGATACTCTTCGGGAAGCCCCTCACTCTGGGCTCGAACACCGAAGCCGACACCTCCTGCCCGCTTCATCTGCGAGGAGTTGAACAAGATTTCGTAGTACTTCATGGTCAATCGTTTTTAAGGTTCAATATCGAGTTTTCCCAGGCGATGCAGAATCCAAAGCAGCGGATCCAGCACGCGATAGGGAACAATCTTTGGGGTGTTGATCGAGAAGTCCTCCTCGGGCTCCTGTCCCAGGGCCGAGACGCCGAAATAGCAAATATTCTCCTCCTTCCAGTCGTTGTTCTTGATCAGATTGCCCAGGTCGTTCTCCCCAAGGCCCTGCATCAACCCCTCGTGCATCACACGACAGTCATCCAAGAAGCAGTTGAAATCCTCCCGACCCACCAGGTTGTTGTAGGTGTAGCGGGGATTCAGAATCAGCGTATTCTGCTTCATGTCGATCGAGGCACCAAAGGCCCCCAAATCGGAGCTGTAACGCCCGATCACATCAACCTTCGAGAAGGCAAATGCAATGGGAGCATCCTGCAAAACATGGTCGTTGTTCGAGAGTTGGAAGAGCTCCTGCACGGTCTCCTCGATGCTGAAGTGCTCCTCGGCATCATACTCCCCGGCCTTGGCTCGGGCCTCCTTCACGGCCTCCAGATCGAGCGTATCGAGCAAGACGATGGCTCCCGAGGCGTAGCGCAACTGGGCTGCCTGGGCACGCATCACTTTCGCATTCTCGAACTGCTCACCGGCAATATCATAGAAGACAAGGAAGGTCGGGCGCTTCCCCTTCTTGGTCTCGATCTTCACGAACCAGGGGGCGCTGATACCATCCTCGCGCACGGCGGTCTTCTCCAAGCACTGCTTATACTTGAAGAGCGTGTTGCGCATCTCCTTGAACTTATCGGCGGCATCACCATAGAGGCTCTGCAACGAGGAGACCAAGTTGATCTTATAACCATGCTTGTCGAGTTGCTCGAGCAAGGCCACCATGTAGCAGGTCTTTCCCACGGCCGGGCCACCGATAATCGGGATGATATCGGTACCATACTTCACCATATCATAAGGCAGCGAATTGTGGCAGTGAGGACACACATAGTCGGCCGAGGTATCTCCACACGAGGGACAGGGGCGCGGCTTGGCAGGGCCAAAGAGGCTCCAACCACCGTCATAAACCCTCGGGCGCTGAGCCGCCTGGCTATCCTCCGAGATATTCCAGTAGTCAACATACTCCTTGGTCGGGCTCAAGTTACAGCGATGGCCCGTATTGTGGCAGAGGAACTTCGCCTTCGCATTATCGAAATGTTGCAGACAAAAGGGGCATAAAATCTTCATCTCAATCCACTTTAGAGATTAACAGTCGGTTTGTTGAACGAGATCTTCGAGATGTCGGCCAGCGGGGTCATCTCACGATCGACAAAGAGGCGCAAGTAGAGTTTCTTGGCCTTTTCGCAACGCGGGATGGGAAGCGGTTGTTTGAGTTGCAACCGGCCGGTTGTCCCCTTCTCCACCCTGAGCGAATGAAGCGAGGAGTCCCAAACGGCGGTCGGACGATCCGAGATCGTGAGCAGACAGTCATAAGGCAACCTTTGGCGGCCTATTTTCAGCTCAATCTCCAGGCTCTCGGGGCGCTTACCGAAGAGTCCGAAGAAGATCTTCTTGTAGTGAACCGTGGTCAGGATCTCACCCACCACCTCCCCTTGGGATTGGCTGTCGGCGAGGCTATCCTCAATCCACTTTTCGGCCGAAAGCAGGCGAATCTCCTCCAAGAGGCGACGCTTCTCGGCAAGAGTCGTAGCACGATCGAACTCGCGTTTCTTGGCCAGGTAGGCCGAATAGCTGTTTCTCAGGTCGCCAATACGGGCCACCTCCTGTTCGATCCTGCCGTTGAGGGTCGTATACTGTTCGATGGCACGGGCCATCTCCTGCACACGCGAGTTGGCCGCCTCGATGATGCGGCGGGCATACTGATACTCCCAGACGCGCTCATAGAGGTTGTTGTTCGAGGCGTGCTCGGCCAGAAGTGCATTCACGCGCTGGAAGATGTAGGTCTTTAAGTCGGCATGCTCCTCCTGCAACTGCTTCAGGGCCTCGTCAGCCTCGTCAAAACGGCTCTCCCAAAGGGCACTCTTCGAGGCATCCAGTGCTTGGTCCACCCGCTTGGCAAAGTGCTCCACTCGCCCCTTAAACTCGGGCTCAAGGGCCTCCACGCGGGTTGCAATATCCACGATTGTCTCCGAGAGGTCGTACCACGCCGTGGCGCTCTCGCGCTCGGCCCGGCGCTCGGCCATGACCCGATCAAACTTCGAGAGATCCTCCACTAAGTTGGGATAGAGCCTCAGGTAGTTATGCATCACATCGGGATAGTGCGCACTGCTGATATAGGCACTCTTACCCGGCGAACGATGTGCGGCCATGCGATACATCTCCTCCGCAGCGAAGATCTCGCCCGTAAAGATATACTGCATGATCTTGCTATCCTCGATCTCGGCACAATAGTACTCAATGGCATCCACAATCGGGCGGGCCAGTTCCTCCTGCTTCGAGAGGATAAACTCCTTCTTGATATTGATCGTAAAGAAGGTTTCGGGATCGTGCGAGAGGTGGTAACGCACCTGAAACGATCCTCCCAACGGCGTCTTATCGGCCAGTTTGAGCCACTCTTCGGCAAACTGGGTCTGGTAAGCATACTCCTGCTTGACCTTCTCCGGGCTGTCGAAGAAGCTGTAATCGCGGTTAGCCTTGTCCACAATGTGTTTCACCAAGGCCATCTTGAGCGGGCTCTCGCCCTCGTAGCTCACCGTACGCGTGCGGTCGCACCCCACAAACTCATCGTTCCAGTAGATCATGCTCGAGACCGTAACCTCGTTGCCCGAGGCCGACACCAAGACGATCTGCTTACCGTAGTCGGGGCTCATACCGTGATACTTGGCCAACAAGGCGTTGAACGAAAGGCTGTAGGAGCGGATCGAAAAGTTATTCTCGGAGAGCATCTCCAGGAACTTCTTACGCGCCTTGAGGGGGATATTCTCAGCAAAGAGGCAGCAGGTGGGAATGGGGCCTACGTGGCTCTGAAAGAGGCCTCGATACCAATCCTGAAGTGTCTTGAGCAGCTGCGAGACGCGCGGCAGCTCGACATAGGGCGTACGCACCCCCTGCACCTCCACCACGCGCTCTTCGGCCACCTCTTTCCAGTAGTAGCCGAAGTAGGAGGGCTTGCCCATACGGGCCGGACGGTAGTTATCACGGCCGTAGAGCACATCGGTCGAATCTACATCCTCCCGAAAATAGAGCCAGAGGCGGTTGTCGCCTCCGGCATTGTAGCGAAAGAGGTTCCCCTTGGTCGAATCGACCAGGGGAACAATATAATCGCTATCTACATAGAGCAATAAAAAGAACTCTTCCATTGTCTACTCGCGGAATACGCCGGGCAGCAGCACCTTATCCAGGTAGTAGAGCGCCTCGGCAATGAATACCGGCATACGGTAGGAGGGCTTCAGATCCTCGTCCCCGCTCTCCAATGCCTTCTCATACTTCGCATACTCCTTGTCGTTGTCGAAGAACTGCATCACATTCTCGATACGCGAACGGTTCTTCTTCAGCGGCATTACATCCTCGGTATCCATGATACCCGTGTTGTTTAAGAAGCGGGCGAAGATATCGACAAACTTAAAGAAGTTCTTGAACTCATCGGGGTTATTGAGGCTGTGGTAGAATTCGCCATCCACCACATCCATCTCGTCGATGGGGTGTACCTGGCCCTTGCGGTCGGTGTAGGTGAAGCCCGGCTCGCCGAATACCTCCGAGAGGAACTCGGTGGGAACGGTCGTCTCCTCCTCGTCGTCCGACTGGTAGATACCCTTGATGTTCTCCTTGAGGTTCACCAGACCCATGGCCACCTCCGACTTATTCTCCGAAGGCACGTTGTTCTCCAGATCCTCCAGGTTATCGCACTTGAAACGGATCGTCTCATCGCCATAGCCGGCCTGGAAGCAGCGCTTGTAGAAGCTGCGAGCCTCATCCTCATAGGCCGTGAAGATCCACTCGAAGGTACGACCGCCCTTGCCATAGTAGCGCATATTCACCTGCTCGATACCCTCCAGGTTGTTACGCTTGATGGTACTGCGCACCAACATACCGGCATAGAAGACAAGCACACCCGTCACATAGGCCGGCAGCGTAAAGGCAAAGGGCACATTGGCACTCAGCGCATTATAGAACTTCGAGAACTCCACTCCGCCGTTGAGCTGATCGAAGATGTTGTTCAGGTAGTAGGGCGAACGGCTGTAGATCTTCTCGTCGGTCGATACCACATCACCAATGTTGATCACCTTGATCTTCGTCACCTTCGACTCGTGGAACTTATGGAGAGCCTTGCGGAAGCGCTCCGAAGAGTTGATCGCCTTGAAGAAATGGTTGGCCGCCATGCGCAACGAGCACTGCGAGAAGAGCTCCTTCTCGCCGTTACGCTTACCCAGGATCAGAATATCGCTGGTCGAACCACCGATGTCAATACCCAGGAAGAGACGCTTCTCGGTGAGGGCCACCTCCTTGGTCATGGCATAGGAGCAGACAGCCTCACTCTCGGTATGGGAGTGGGTCTTGGGGTTACGCACGCCCTCGATGGGTATGTGGAGCGTCTTGTACATCTTCTTGAGCTCCTCAATATCGGAACGACCCATGGCGCTCGGATAGCTCCAGTAGAGGTTGGCGGGTTTGTTACCGTTGTCGAAGAGGTCGGCACAGATCTGCAACCAGATGGTCGTCATGTAGGAGGTCTTGCGGGCTACACCCTTCTTATCCGAGAGCCACTTCATGTTGCTGCAAAGCGTGCCGGCATTGGTCGTGATCTCGTTCTCGGTGATCGCCTTAACTGTGATGTTGGTCTCGTTGACAGGTACACCACCCACCAACTCGTTGGCCGCCTTGGCCTCCTCGAAATAGAGCGGGTTGTGCTCGTGCAACCACGACTTCACCTGTCCGTTCTTGTTGATCGGCTCCTCGTTCGATATGAAGTAGAGTTCATGCTTCTGAGCCAGATTACGGGCCCCGTTATCGAAGCCGATCAGCGGCAGACGACGGTTCGTGAAGGGCACAGCCTTCGAGTGCTCCTCGTTACGGGCGTTGTAGTAGGCACACGTGTTGGTCGAGCCGAAGTCGATACCCACCGAGGCGGGCATCAGCGAGTCGGCCTCGATGTTAATCAGGCGCATGGCCTCCTTACCCATCGGCTTCTCGTTCGTCTTGAGCATCAGGTAACCGGCCGAGCACTCCTTATCGTCACGATCGACCTTGATCGAGAGCAGCGATACGGGATAGGGGCTGCGCAGAATCTCGTAGCGGTGGGCCGAGGTGTCGACCTTTCCGATCGGATACTTCACCAGATACATATCCTTCATCTCCTCCGAGAGATCGCTCTGGGCCACCTGCTCGAAGTCGATCACCTGCTCCTCGTCGAGGCTCTTGAAGATCGGCATTACGCGGATACCCGAACCGTTGGTCGGATACTCGCTGTAAAAGTAGTACTTGTTCCAGATCTTCGAGGCGAAGTTGGGCCAGGCAAAGACGTTGCTGAGCGTATCGGGCTCAATGAGGGAAAACTCCTTGGAGAAGATATCCACCTCACTGCCCGAGATCATCGCCTTCAGCACCACGGTCAACTGGTTCTGTTTCACCACCGTATCGAGACGCACGGTAGACTTCTCGCTACGCTCGATGATTTGAGCCACCTCCAGTTTCATGCACTTCTCGATGGCGAAGCGGCTGAAGGGCAGGGCGCAGTAGTAGAGCTGTCCCGTAGCGGCATCCTTGGCCTCCAGATAGGTTACCGGGGCCTGTTTGAAGTGCTCGGCATCCTCCACCATGGACTTAAAGCCGAGCAGGTAGTTGCTGTCAATGAAGAGATCCTGGGCCGACGGAATCTCAATGGCCCCGGGCTTATCGGTATTCGAGAGGTAGAAGCTGCCGTCATACCAGTAGTAGGTATAGGTCGCCACAAGCAGTTTGCCGAGCGGGCCCTTGGGCATGGCTGCCCCATTCACCGATACAGGCACGGTTCCCTTATCCACCTGGGTCAGAGCGGGATCAATGGCTGCGATATCGCGCAACCAAGCCTCGATAAAGCTGCCGATGCGGCTCTCGATCTGGAGGATGCGATCACGCTCACCCTCGCCGGCGATACGGATCAACTCGGCGGTATAGCGTTCACGGTTGGCGCTCACATTCTTCAGGAACGAAACGATCTTCTTGATGTTGTTGCGGCAACTCTCATCGGCAAAGCGATCGCGGAAGTTCTGGCCCGTAGGATCGCAGAACTTACCACTGTCGTCGATCCAGTAGATATCCTGACGAGCAGCCATGAGCGAATAGTTGGCCGAGGCAAAGAAGATGGTCTGCGGCGAGGTGGCACCCACCAACTGATTGGTCGTGTAGTTGCGGTCGCGGTAGTAGAGGAGCTGAATCTTCGGAGCGGCCTCCTCGCTCTTACCCACCTCGGCCGAGTGTTTCCACAGCACGGCATCGTTAAAGAGCATACCACCCAGCACACTCTTGATATCGAAACGGCCATAGCTCTCCGCAATATCCTTATGCACGAGTGCCACAGGTTCCGAGATCACAAAGCGATCCGAAAAGAGGACATAAGCCGCCACCAAACCGCGCCACTCGCTACGCATGTGGCGGTAGCACTCCATCAAAATACGGTGATCCGAACGATCGGTATTGTCGGCCAACGCATAGGTGGTCAGCTTCTCGCGCGCCCACGGAGAGGGGACTCCCGAAACCAACGTATTGAACTGATCGATCGAAGCCGAATCGTTACCCGAGGTGGTATCAATATAATCAACGAACGAATGGGACTCCTGGAGCGTAGCCCATTTGTCGGTGCGCTCCACGCGAGGCTCTTTACCCTCGATCGCCTTGATCACTAATGTTTTCGTTTTAGCCATATCTCTGTTGCGTTTTATGCGTTCACGTTAAAGTAGAGGTTGCGAAGGGTCAGGTAGGTACGCTCCAAAAGCGCATCGAGCGAGTTGTTGCGATCGGGCTTGATCTCATTAAAACGCTTCTTTACCACATCGAACTTGTTGGTCAAGAGGCCCACCGAGAACGAGGGGGCCGACTCCATGTTGTAGAGTTTCTCGTTGAACTTGTAGTTCTTGAACTCCTTCTCGGTCGTGAGGTTGAAGAGCTCGGGCTTGAAGAAGGCTCCCTCCTTGAAACCGCCATCGTGAGCCGACTCCACAATCTGGTTGAGCCAACCCTTCTGCGGTACTCCCTTCTCGTCGATCCAGGGCTCGAGGCCAAAATACTGGAAGTAGGGCTTCAGGAAGTCGGTCAGGAGACGCTCGTCGAACGATACGACATCCTTACGCAGGTTTTCAAAGTAGTCATAGGCCGAGTTCAGGCACGAGGCTACGGTCATGATACCGAGCTTCTGCATAAACTTCTCCACCTCTTCGGCATCCACAAAGTTGCTGAAGCCGAGCATGCCGTCGGCCGAGATGGCGCGATAGACAAACTTGTTCTTCTCGTTCTCCTCGAAGAGTTTGGGATTGGCCGCCAGAGCATCGCACGACTTGAAGAAGTCGTAGGCCGCAAAGGCCGACATGAGCTCCAGGTAATCCACCGGGTTGCACTGCGAAGCACCACCCGTACCGCCCGACGGGATCGAACGAATATCCTCACGGCCCAACATGTAGAGGCGTTTGTAGACCTTATTGACCGTCTGGTCGTTGGCATAGAACTTCAAAGCTGCCTGCGAGTTGAGGGCAAACTTATCGGACTTGGCCACCACCTCGGAACCGATATCGGCCATGTTGAACTGGAAGTAGTTGGTCAGCGTAACCGAAGCGAAGTGGTTGCAGCTGATCAGATCGGCACCCTCACCAAAGAGGATCTTGGCCGCCTCGGCAAAAGCGTGGGGAATAACCGGAATGGTCGAGGCTCCCGTGCCGCCAAAGACCGAACCAAAGACAAAGACCTGCTGACCGGCTCCCTGGCTGATGATATCGTTCAGGAAGAGGCGCAACGAGGAGCTCTCCGAACCCTTGGCACGGTAGGCCTCCTCCTGGATGGCATGGTACATCAACATCGAACCCATCTGGGTCTGTGCACGGTATCCATGTGCCAGGGGCATCTCGCACACCTCGGGGCGGATAAAGAGATCGACCAGATCGGCGAGCTTGGCACGCGAATTTTCGTCCACCACCGTATTGGTTGCCGAGAGTTTGTCGATAATCTTATTGCAGGTGCAGTCGTTGCTGCCGTAGTTCGGGCTGAACTGGTAGTACTTCAATTTGGCCGAGAAGAGGGTGTCGGCCTTGGCGTTGCCCCCGTTGATGTTTTGGTAGAGGTTCACCAGTTTCGAGAGGCGGCGGAAGTTGCCGTTGTTATTATCCGTATCGAGAGCCAACATGTGCACGGTCGTGTCGTCAAACATGCCGATCGCGCAGAGATGGATAAAGTTCTCGATGCATCGCATACCGGTACCACCGATACCGATCACAAAAACATTCTTCATACTTTATTATTTAGGTAGTGGGCCCGACTAACAGGCAAAAGTGTTGGACAGGCCCTATTTCGGTCTATTCGCAATTCGTTAGCCGGCAATCGAGCTGAGCTTGGTTACCTTGCCCGAGTTCTTCTGGATCTTGATGATGAGCCACAGCACACCGTAGTAGATGACCATGCCGAGAAGCGCAGCCAGCACCATGTGGATCATGTAGTCCGAACGGAACTGGGGCACACCGATCTTCTTGTAGAAGGCGAAGAAGTTGAATGCAATCGAGCCCAACAGCGAGATGACACCCAAAACGATGTACCACACCTTACGTGTACGGCCCGAGGTGTCGTGCTTGCCACCCTGCCAGGGCACCAACCAGGCGATAAGTACCAACAATGCGATAAAGACAATGGCGATTACCAGGTCGTAAAGATAGGTCGAAATGATAGCCTCCTTCAACTGAGGAGCGGTTTTAATAACTTGAAACATAGTGGTTTATTTTTATTTGTTTATATTTTCGGTTGTTCTCTGTTCCTCCTTAGAGGCTGTAAGTACTCATGTAGACCGTGTAGAGCACCTTATCTCCGGCTCTGCGCATCGGGTTCATGTCGGGGCCGAGCAGCACCAGACGGATACTCTCATAGAGCGAGGTATTGATCATGCCGTTCTGGGTGATCGAGCTCCACTGGAAGTTGCCGTTCACCTCGTTATTCTGCGAGAAGTTCTCCTGAACGCTCTCGGCCAGGATGTCCACCTTAAGCAGATTGGGATAGTCGCTCTCAAGCCCCTCACCCGAACGCTCGGGATTGAGGTAGAGGGCCACCTCACCGGTGCGGGCAAAGAGTTTCTCGTCATAGCAGAAGAGGGCGCAGTCCGAGAGCTCCTCCACCGTCGGAAGGGCTACGGCCGGCTCACCGATCTCGGCATTGAGGCGGTTCTGCTCACGCACGAGCATCCACTCGGTCCAATCCTCTCCTAAGTTCGTTACGCGGATCGAGAGTTTCGACACCTTGAAGCTGGCCGTCTCAGAGTTGTTGACAAAGAGGCCGCGCAGGAAGTAATCCTCATCGCCCAGGCGACTGCCATCCGCCACGGCATCGGTCATCAGATAGTTGTAGATATCCTCCCAACCCAAGTAGTACTCCTGAGCATCCCAGCCATAACCCGAGCACTTCAACTCCTCGTTGAGCGAGAGCGAACCACTGGCCTTGGGATACCCCTCGCCACGAGCCACCATCGGACGCTTACCCGAGAGGTGGAACATCTTCACGTCGCTCTGCTCGGGCACGCTGCGCTGGAAGCGCTCGCGGATATTGTTCTCCACCGAAGCATCGGTGAAGAAGATATAGTAGCGGAATTTGTTGTAGCGACCCGACTCCACATAGGGCTCCGAGTAGATGTAGATATCCAAACCGCGCTGCAACCAGGTGCGGATAGCCGGGGCCAGATAGGGGTTGGTCAGGTTATCGCGGATTCCCTTTTGGTAGTACTCGCCATCGGTGATCAGTACAGCATGGTTATTTCCCTCGACAATGCGACGAGCCGCTCCGAGAATATCGGCATAGTTCACCTCGCGCACATTGTTCAGCAGGCTGTAGATCTTCTCGCGGTTGTTGGTCTCGAGGGTGATTTTCGAACCCTTGATCGAGTAGTAGTTGGGGTTGGCATCCACAATGGTGGGGTGTACCTGACGGTAGTAGAGCGAGTTCATCGCCTCCGACACGCAGGTCGAATAATCAACATAGAGATCAATCTCCTCTGTCAGGGCACCCTGATGCGCCGACTGCGCAAAACCATTGTGCAAGATAAACTCCTTCAGATCGGCAGCAAAATCGGCCGAATTCTCCGAGGCTAACTGCCCACCACACGACGCCACAAGAAGCGGCATCGCCAATACTACAAGCAAGTGTTTGATTTTCATAGGTCTATCATTTTTCAATTATTATTCTCCATGTTGTTGATTACTCGCCCAGAAGCTCCGAACCCAAATCTTCGAAGAGATGGGCCGCCTCCTCGATAAAGCTGCCAATGGCCCGTGCGCCCTCCTCGATATAACCGCGTGCCAACAAGGCGTTCAGGCGACGGTTGCAATCCGAAACGGTTTTCAGATCCTCCTGCGTGAACTCATTGCGGTAGTTGACCGCCTCGTCACGGAAGGCCTGATACTGCTGCATGGCCAACGAACGCTCCTCGGGGGTATAGCTCTCTGCCAAGACCTCTACCTGTTCGGTAAAGGCCACCAATTCGTTGATGTAACGATCTTTTTCGGAGGTACAACCCACAAGGGCCGCCAATGCGATGAGCAAAAGGATGAATTTCGATTTCATGATCATTGAATCATTTTGAGGTTTCTCGACTAAAGTTGTGTTAAGGGCATAATCAGCTACAAATGTAGTAAAAATCAGTCAAACCTGCAAACAAAAGCCCTCTTTTTCACGCGCTTTTTGGTCTATACGAAAAAGGGGTGGAAAAACTCCTCCCCTTATGCTTCAGGTTTCGGTGGTCGATCAGACCTGCCCGTCAAATCGGAAACGGCGATAACAGCATGCCGCACCGCCACCCACCAAAAGGCCCAGAAGAAGACCATAGAGAATATCGAGCGGGAAGTGATAGGCCAAGTAGATGCGCGAATAGCAGACCAATAGGGTCCAGACAAGGGCCAGCACCCAGAACCAGCCCCGCCGCAAGATCAGGGCACTTAAGAGGGCTATGGCACAGGTCGTTGCCGCATGCGCCGACACAGAACCGTAACGTCCACCCCACTTGATCACATGAATCATCCCCTCCAATTCGGGGGTATACATCGGCCTCAGACGAGGCGGAATGGAGGTCGCAATCCCCCCAAGCAACCCATTATGTTTAAAGATACCGGCCACCATATCGGCCAACACTACCGACAAGACGACCAACCCCAAAAAGAGAAGCAGGTTGCGCCACCCCTCCCGCTTGTAGAGGAGCCAGAGGATCAACAGATAGAGCGGCACCCAGGTCAATTTGCCCGAAGAGGCCAACATCAGGCTATCCATCCAGGGCCCGCCATCGAAGTTGAGAGCCAAAAAGAGGTTGTGATCAAGCGTTGTATTCATCGTGTTATTGGTTTAATTTTCAGGTTCCGACATTCCCAGGCCTCCCGGTATTCCCGGTATTCTCGGTATTCCCAGCACACCCGAGCCCCCCATTTTTTGATTTTAGGCGAGCAGATTTGTTCTCAAGGGAAAGACGGTTTGGATGGGCTGTACTTGAGGTACTGCCCATTCGAACCGACTGACTGCGAGGACAAATATGCCGCATAAAATCAAAAAAATTAGAATTGGAAATATATAAACGGCTGTATCTCCGACGACTTAATCTGCATCACAAGCCACACAACAAAGGCGATAAGCAGCAACTGCAGAAGGAGAGGTGCAGAGGAGATGAAGCGCTGGAAGAGACGATCGACAGCAGGGGGCATAAAGTGGAGTAAATAGCCTAATATCAGGAGCAGGAAGATGGGCAGATAACCGGAGATGACCTGCGGGATAAGCGAAGGGGAGAAGGCGAAGAGGATCTGATGAAGAATCAGCCCGACACTCTGCATGGAGTCGGCACGGAAAAGGAGCCAACCGAGGACTACAAGGTGAAAAGTAAAGAGGGTGGCAGGAAGTCTGCGCCAAAGGGGCATCTCGCTGCCGAGGATCTTGCTTTGGGGGATCAACGAGAGCCAGAGTTTGTGGAGAGCCAGCGCCAGGCCATGGAGACCGCCCCAGAGGATAAAGCGCAGGGCAGCCCCATGCCAGAGGCCTCCGAGCAGCATGGTGATCAGCAGGTTCAGGTAGGTGCGCAATCTACCCTTGCGGTTACCGCCGAGTGAGATATAGAGGTAGTCGCGCAGCCAGGAGGAGAGGGAGATATGCCAACGCCGCCAGAACTCGGTGATGGTAGCCGAGCGGTAGGGGGCATCGAAGTTTTTGGGGAAGCGGAAGCCCAAAAGGAGGGCGATACCGATGGCCATATCGGAGTATCCCGAGAAGTCGCAATAGATCTGCAGGGCGTAGCCATAGAGCCCCATCAGGCACTCAAAACCCGAGTAAAGGAGCGGTTCGTCGAAGATACGATCGACAAAGTTCAGGGAGATATAGTCCGAGATCACGGCCTTCTTAAAGAGGCCGGTGAGGATCAGGCAGAGCCCCATGCCAAACATCTCGCGTGTGATCGTGAGGGGGGTTTGGCGGATCTGCGGGATAAAGTCGCGGGCACGGACAATGGGGCCGGCCAACAGTTGCGGAAAGAAGGAGAGGAAGAAGCAGTAGTCGATCCAGCGATCCAGGGGTTGGAGTTGTCGGCGGTAGATATCGATCGTGTAGCTCATCGACTGAAAGACGAAGAAGGAGATACCGACCGGCAGAAAGATATTCTGAAATTGGAGGAATCCGGCCCCAAAGAGCGAGTTGGAGATCTCGATCAGGAAGTTGGTATACTTGAAGTAGCCGAGCATTGCCAGATTGATCACCACACTCAGGATGCAGTAGAAGCGGCGCCACCCCTCCGAGCGGGAGCGATAGATGCGATGGCCGAGCAGGAAGTCGCTCAACGAGGCAAAGAGCAGCAAGAGGAAGTAGATGCCGCTGGATTTGTAGTAGAAGTAGAGCGAGAAGGCCACCACATAGAGGATACGGGCCGTGGGGGCCTTTCGCAACTTAAAGTAGAAGAGTACGAAGAGGGTGAAGAGGAACAAAAAGAGCCCGCTCGAGAAGATCATCGGCGACTGCGCATCATAGCTCAGCAGCTCCATCAAGCGCTGCAAGAGGGTATCGAGCGAGGGCAACTGCATGGCTTAACGGATTGGCAGAATGAGGGGCATCGAGAGCAGACTATCCAGCTTCGGATCAAGTCTCACAGAATCGATCGTTTGACGATGAATCTCCTTGCGTTGCTCCTCCTCAAAAGCCGCATAGGCTCCGGCGTAGAGGGCCTCGAAGAGCTCCTGCGCAATACGGCGGCCACCGCCATAGTTGATGTGGGTATAGTCCTTACCGGCCCACCCCTCGGCTACAAAGCGCTGCATGCCACCCTGCGCACGCATCGCCTCGCAGGTATCCCAGAAGGCGGCACCGCTCTTTTGAGCAGCACGGCGTTGCCACTCAAGCATCGAGGGAATGGCATCCATCGGGGCATAGCCCGCTTCACCCTTCACCCAACGCTCGCTCACACCGAGCAACAAGACAGCCGCCCCCGGGAAGCACTCCCGGATGTAGGCCACCATCTGTTCGAGCTGCGTGGCATACTTCGAGTAGCCGTGCACCCCCTGTTGCATGATATTGAGGCCGTATTGAAGCACCACCAGGTCGTAGGGGGCGAGTTGATGGAGTTGGGCATTGAGCGCAGGCGAAGTCCAGAAGAGGGCCCTTCCGTTATTCGAGCGGACAGAGAAGTTGTCGAGTGTAATACCCGCTCCGCCATGGAACTGCGCCCCATAACCCGTAAAGTGCTCGGCACCGCTCTGCACAGCTACCTCCATGGAGTGCAGTTCGGGGCAGACAAGGGAGATCTCTCTCAGAGCAGCATCCCCCTCGATCGAGAATCGATGTTGCAGCGTATCGTTAAGCGTGACGAGCAACTCACAAGGGGCCTCGCTGCGAAACCAAAGGTTGGCCCCACGGCAGGGGGTCAGGTGGGCGCGGACATCGCTCATCTCCCAGCGTGTCGTGGCCCCCTTTTCGGGGCGGCACACCCAACCCGAGATGATAAAGTTGTCGCGAATATCCTCCGCCGTTTTGGGCTGCTGCATCACATTGTGGCTGCTCCACCCCTTGGCCTGGGTCTTGATCGTACGACGGAAACCCGTCAGAGGTGAGGCCATCGGAGCAAAACCGGCCCCCGAGCCGCCAAAGTGCTCTTGCAGTGCCTCACGCAGATCGGCCGTCAGAATGTCGCCCTCGACAAAGGAGTCGCCAAGAAAGGCGATACGCACCCGTTCGCGGCGGGCCAACTTCGCATAGAGGCCCTGCCAGGGGCTTTGGCCCGTTGAGTCGAAATCCTCGATCGGCACAGCCGGCGGAGCATGAGGCTGCAGGGAGGCGAGAGGATGCTGCATAGGCAACGAATCAGCCCCCTCGACCAGCCAGTGCAGGGTAGGCTCCTGGTCGGCTCTACGGATCGGTTGCGATTCGGCAACCTGAGCCGAGAGCTCCTCCCAATCGACCTCAATCTCCTCGATCTCGGCCTCGGCAACAACCTCCGAGCCCTCCGCCACTCCCGTCTCTTCAAAGCGGATCAGCTCCGAAAGAATGTTGGCACGGCGCAACTGCACGCCCCACACCTCAAGGGGTGGGATGAAACTCACCCCCACCAACAAGAGGGTAAGCAGCAGCGCACTGAGCCGGACTTTCGAGCTATAATCGCGGGGGTTAGTCATTGCGACGAGCGCCCATCACGAGCATCACATAGTAGAGAACCGAGGCGATGGCACCCAATGCAGCCACCAGGTAGGTACGGGCAGCCCAACGCAGCGCCTCGCGGGCATGAGCCACCTGTTCGCCCTGCAACGTACGGCTCGACGAGAGCCAGGCCAGGGCACGCGACGAGGCGTTATACTCGACCGGCAAGGTAACAATCGAGAAGAGGGCCGAGAGGCCGATCATCCCGATACCCACCCAGGCCACGATCGGGCTATTGGTCGTAGCCAGCAGGATCAGGCCGATGATGATAACCCACTGTGCCATGCGCGAGGCGAACGAAACAAGAGGAACCAACTGCGAACGCAGCACCAACGGGGCATAACCCTGGGCGTGCTGAATGGCGTGACCGCACTCATGGCAGGCCACCGCCAGGGCCGAGATCGAACGCGAAGCGTAGACGCTGTCGCTCAGGTTGACCGTCATGGTCTTGGGGTTGAAGTGGTCGGTCAGGTGGCCGCTTACATGGGTGATCTTCACATTGTGGATGCGGTTCTCACGCAACATCTTCTCGGCAACCTCTGCACCGGTCATTCCCCCGGGAATCGCCTCGCGGGCATACTTGGCAAAGACTGCCTGAAGACGGGCCTGCACGATGTAGCCGACCAGTCCGATAACCAAAATCAGGAGGTAGTATCCCATGTGGCCCGTACCGGCAACAAAGCCATTTGTGGCAGCGGGATCGGAATACCCTTGAAGAATCTCAAACATAACTTTTCGTTTTTTAGGTTTTGCGGACGGCCTCCCCCTTCCCGGGAAAGGCAATCCATCTTGTTTTTCTCTATTTTCGGAAGGTGTAATAGGCACCGGCCTGCTGCGTGGGCATCAGGACAATGTCGTTGACATTCATGTGCGAAGGCAGCGACAGCAGCCACTCGATCGTCATCGCCACATCCTCACCCGTGAGGGCCTCTATGCCGCGATAGACCCCTTCGGCCCGCTCCTTGTCTCCATGGAAACGCACCTCGGAGAACTCTGTCTCAACCATTCCGGGACGGATCTCACTCACCTTCACCCCGGCCGACAACAGATCGGCCCGCATCGCCTGCGAGATGGCATGCACGGCGTGTTTCGAGGCGCAGTAGACCGCCCCGTTCTCATAGGGCTCGGTACCGGCAATCGAGCCGATATTGATGATATGGCCCCCCTGCCCGGCCTCGACCATGGCACGGCTGATGATGCGCGTCACGTAGAGCAACCCCTTGACGTTGGTGTCGATCATGGCATCCCAATCCTCGATCGTCCCCTGGTCGATATGCTCCAAACCGGCTGCCAGACCGGCATTATTGACCAACACATCCACACGTCCCAACGGCGAAAGCATCTCCCGACAAGCGGCCTGTTCGCGCACGTCAAAATGCAATACGAGGCAGGATGCGCCACGCGCCTCGATCTCCTGCCGGAGTGCCTCCAGGCGCTCCTTGCGGCGACCCGTAACAATGATCTCACACCCCTCCTTGGCCAAGCGCAAAGCGGTAGCCCGACCAATTCCCGAAGTGGCACCCGTAACCAGAATACGTCTTCCCATAGGCTGAATTTTCTTATTAGAATGGGCAAATATACAGAAAAATTGTGTTACTTTGCATCTGTAAAAAGAAATTTAGGAACGATAAGGTGAATCTACCCCTCTTCATTGCCGGCCGCATGGCTCGTCCCGATCGGGATAACCGACCCTCGGTGATGGTACGCATCGCCACCATTGCGGTGGCGCTGAGCCTCGCCGTCATGATTATCTCGATGGCCGTCATCGCCGGTTTCAAGGTCGAACTCAGCCGCAAGATCAGCGGTCTGGCCCGCCATGCCGAGCTCTGCGATCTGCGTTCGCTGCACTCCATGGAGCCCTACCCCATGCTGCGCGACAGTTCGATCGAGGCCTTGATAACGGAGGGAGGAGAGGTTGCAGCCTTCGAACCCTACGCTTGGAAGGGCGGGATTCTGAAGACCGTCGAAGGGATGGAGGGTGTGATCCTCAAAGGGCTTGACAGCACCTACCGGCAAACATTTCTAAAGGAGATACTCCGCGAAGGGGAGCTACCTCGCACCCGAGGGGGCATCCGCTCGAAGGATCTGCTGTTGTCGCAGTCGCTGGCCCGCAAATTGCGTATCGAGGTGGGCGACAAGGTGGAGATGCTCTTCATCAAACCGGGAGAGAGTCCGCGCCGCGACCGATTCAAAGTCTCGGGGCTCTACAACTCGGGCTTGGAGGAGCTCGACGAGCGTACGGCCTATACCGATCTGCGCAATGTACAGCGCCTGTTGGATTGGTCGGCCGACCAAATTGCCGGCTATGAGATCACCCTGCAAGGGGGGCTTGATCGGGCCGAGGAGTATACGGAGGAGTGCAACCGTCGTCTACTCTTCAGCGAAAACGATTTGAGCCAAAACCTGATTACGCACTCCACCACGCAGCGCTACCCCGCCATCTTCGATTGGTTGCGCACCCACGATGTAAATGCCGCCGTGATCCTGACAATCATGCTCATCGTCGCCCTCTTCAACATGATCTCGGTATTGCTGATTCTCGTTTTGGAGCGTACGCGCATGATCGGGCTCTTAAAAAGTCTCGGTATGAGCAATGGCCAGTTGCAACAGATCTTCCTCTACCGCGCCCTTCTGATCATTCTCGAGGGGCTCTTTTGGGGCAATTTGGTGGGTGTGGGGCTCTGCCTCATTCAGCAACACAGCCACCTGATCAAGCTCGATGCCTCGGGCTATCTGCTCAGCGAGGTTCCCATCTCGCTCGAATGGGGTTGGTGGTTGGCCCTCAATGTGGGGAGTGTGGCCGCCATCCTGCTGCTGCTTACCCTGCCGGCCTATATCGTCTCCTACATCCGTCCCGAAAAGGCGATCCGATACGAATAATCCTTTAGTTAAGAATACCGACGTGAAACCCTACAACCAAGCCAATCAGACCAAGAGCGAAGAGGTGCGCGAGATGTTCGACCGCATAGCCCCCCGATACGACCTGCTGAACCATCTTCTTTCGATGGGTATTGACAAGTTGTGGCGCCGCCGTGTTGTCCGCATGGTACGCCGCCTTCAACCCACCCGGATCCTCGATTTAGCCACCGGTACGGGGGATTTGGCCATCGCCTTTGCCCGCAAGATCAAGGGGGTGGAGGTTTTGGGAGCCGACCCCTCTGGGGGGATGCTCGCCAAGGCGCAGGAGAAGATTGACCGTGCCGGCCTGAAGGAGCGTATCCGCCTCTTCTGCGCCTATGCCGAGGCGATGCCGATGTTTCCCGATGCGTGTGTCGATGTGGTCACCGTCGCCTTTGGTGTTCGCAATTTCAGCGACATCCGGGGGGGTATTCGGGAGATCATCCGCACGTTGCGCCCGGGAGGGAGCCTCTTCATTCTGGAGTTCTCAACCCCCACCCACCCACTTGTACGCGGCCCCTATCGTTGGTACTCCCACCACATCCTGCCCCGCGTCGGTGGGGCTGTATCGAAGGATCGCAAGGCCTACGAATACCTCCCTCTCTCGGTGGAGGAGTTCCTCCAACCCGAGCAGATGGTTACCCTCCTGGAAAAGCTCGGCCTGCAACGCGCCAAGGCCCATTCGCTGAGTTTCGGTATCGCTCAAATCTACACCGCCCAAAAGCCCCGATAAGCCATGCCACGCCTGCTTTTCGCCCTTGTCCTACTCTTCATTACGACCACACTACCGAGCTGTGGCCGCCTACAGGAGCGTATCGGGCCGGTGGAGAATCTTCGCCTGGAGCGCCACGGAACAGCCGGTGCCGACCTTGAGGCGACCATCACCAATCAAACGGGCCACAACCTCCACCTAAAGGCTGCCACGCTACGGCTCTACTACCGGGAGGCCGAGATCGCCCGCGGCGAACTCCTGCGCCCCGTTACAATCCACCGCCGTAGCCGTGAACAGATCGAGAGCCGTTGGCGTCTGCGCAGTGAGGATCCCGCAGCACTGAATATGTTGCTCGGTCGTATCGAACGGGGCGAATTGGATGGCGTGGAGGCTGCCCTCTGCGCCACAGTGCGTTTTGGGTGGGTCAAAAAAAGTTTTTCGCTCGAAAGAAGGCCATTATCGGATTTTCTTCGTACCTTTGATCCCGTAAATGAAGATCGCCATGAAGTCCTATAGCCTACTGCTCCTCGCCCTGCTCCTCTGCGGCCTCTTGCCGGCAGAGGCTCAAAGCCTCTCTGCGTTCAAGCAGGAGCTTGCCCGCCCGCATATCGACTCGCTCACCGGACGCATGGCCACCGTAATCCTCAGTGAGGATAGCCGTGCGATGGCAGCACTGGCTCAAAATCGCCCGCTCTCGACCAAATGGCGAGCTGCAGGATGGCGCATCTGCATCTTCTCGGACAACACGGCCAACGCCCGCAACGGGGCCCGCAACGCCATCACCCTTTTTCAGGAGCACTTCCCCCTGACACCCGTCTACGATGAGTATGCCAGCCCCTACTTCCGCGTTTCGGTGGGCAACTGCCTCACCTCGGAGGAGGCCATCATCCTGCTTGAACGGGTAAAACCCCACTTCCCCAAGGCGTTCATTAAGCAGGAACAACTCTCGTTGGAGGAGCTCCTTCGATAGGGTTGATCAGCCATTTAGCCCATAAAAGCCTTTGGTAAACCCTCCTGACAAGGCGCTGATTTTAGGCTTTTTAGAGCACTTCAGCCAACCATTTTGTTAAAAATTTAATTTTTTCTTGGCATATTCAACACGAATAACTATCTTTGTCGCTGAGTTATAAATCCATAAAAATTTATCAACATGAAGAAGATCTTTACTTTTATCGTTGTTGTAGCTGCCGTTGCTATGGTTAGCTGCTGTGGTAACAAGAAGGCTACGACGGAGGCTGAGGCTGCTGAGGTTGTTGCAACCGAGTGCTGCGAGCAGTGCGATAGCACCGCTTGCCAGGAGTGCGAGGGTACCTGCGAGGGTTGCGAGGCTGCCGAGACTCCTGCTGAGGCTCCCGCCGAGGTTGTTGAGTAAGTTTTACTCTTCAACAACAAGAGTGAGGGTGTTCGACCTTTTGGTTGAACACCCTCATTTTCTCTATACCCCCAGTCGCACTCTCGGTCCAAGCTACTCGGAGCGAATCGCACAAAACAGGTGCCCCCGCGATTCATAACAACCCAAAAGATAGCAGTAGTCGCGTAGCTCGGCCCGTGTGGCTAAACGATGGTAGCGATAGGCAGGGTGCAACTCCCCTCCTATGCGGAAACGTTCGAGGTCGATCGAGGAGCTCTCCAAACGACACACCGCTCCACTGCATCCCCGAAACAATCCCCACAGGCTACTCTCTGCCGGGCAGGCAGGATCAGCATCATGAAAAAGATAGAGTTCTCCCATCTCTAAATCGGAGAAAAAGTCGGCCGGAAGCTCCGCTGCCGCACACAAATCTTGTCGATTCGCCCATTGGGCCTTCGCCTCAAAAAGCTGTTGTTTTTCAACCTCTTCTAAAGCTGTGTCTCCGCCCCACGGGCCGGAATAGTTGTCTCGATCCATCTTTGCAGATTTAGGTTGTTATTATTGGTCTTTGATAGTACAAATATATATAATTGCTTTATTTTATACAAGACATATTGCAATTTATCGCAATATATTTTGGTTAACCAATTTCTAAGTGCATATAACTCGCTGATTTTTCGATTGTTACAATTTTCCCTCGAGGCGAAAATTTTTTATGTTTTTTATCTATAATCCCCCCCTTTTTCATAAAATTCCACCCAAATAGGTGCTTCAATAAAAAATTTAGCTCCTTCGCATCTCCCGATTTGTTCGCCTGTGTTGCACATTTTTCCCTCTCTTTCACGCCTATCTCTCCCCCTCTCTCCATCCGAAGAAATCTTGTCCTTACGAAAAAAAGTTGTTGAGATCGATTTTTTTTTCTACATTTGTAGTATCGAGTGGTGACTACTGCCCGATACGGAATTTTTGATGAAAGTGTTTCGCTTTTATCCTTGACTGGAAATCTGGAAAATTTCATTGCAACAAGGAGAGCTCTACACTCGTCACCTGGTATTGGCTACTCGTATGGTAGCATTGTTGCTCCATACCCAATACGGGTGTGGGGTATTGTTTATTTGTTGCAAGGTATTCC
>CAZRJU010000014.1:0-20829 GCA_964600455.1 uncultured Alistipes sp.
AGTTTGCCCGCAAGGTTGCCGAAGAGGCCTTTGTGGAGTGGGAGGAGGTATATGAAGGCACCTCCTACGGCACACTCAAAAGCGAGATCGACCGCATCTGGTCGAAGGGGCACGTCATCCTCTTCGACGTGGACGTGATGGGAGGCATCAACCTCAAACGCATCTTTGGCGAACAGGCCCTTTCTCTCTTTGTCATGCCCCCTTCGATCGAGGAGCTGCGTCGTCGCCTGGTAGGGCGCGGCACCGACAACGAGGCCACCATCGAGAAGCGTATCGACAAGGCCGCTTTCGAGATCTCGAAGGCTCCCGACTTCGACTTCACGGTCATCAACGACAACCTGAGCATCGCCATCGAGGAGTGCTCCCGTCTGATTGATCGCTTTTTAACCCCGGAAAAGTAGCCTGCCGTGAAGAAGACATTGCTCTATTTCGGCTCCTTCAACCCGATCCACCACGGCCACATAGCCCTGGCCGAGTACGCCATCGAGAAGGGGCTGGCCGAGGAGGTGATTCTCATCGTATCGCCCCAAAATCCCCGTAAGATGGCGGCCAACCTCGCCCCCGAGATGGATCGTTTCGAGATGGCAGAGATGGCCTGCAAGGAGTCGCGCTATCCCGAACAGATCAAACCCTCGATCATCGAGTTCATGCTCGAACGTCCCTCTTACACGGTCAACACGTTGCGCCACCTGAAGGAGAATTTCGGTCATCAACTGAAGTTCTCGATCCTGATGGGAGCCGACCTGATCAACACGTTGGATCGTTGGCGCGAGCCCGACTACATCCTCCAACACTTCCCCATTTTGGTCTACCCCCGAAAGGGACACCAAGTGGAGAAGTTTGCCGATCGGATCACCTTTTTGGAGGATGCCCCGTTAGCCGACTTCTCCTCTACCGAGGTGCGTGCCGCCATCGAGCGCGGTGAACCGGCATCATCCATGATTCCCTCTTCGGTCGAGCACTACATCCGCCAAAAGGGGCTCTACTCAACAGCCCACCGCATTGTTCTGCTCGACTCACTCATCGAATGGGAGCCCGAGAATGTGGCGCTGCTACTCGAACGCGGCATGTGTTACTTTCGCCAAAACGAGTGGGGGAATGCCCTCAACGATTTCCGCCGCATCCTGGAGATCGATCCCAAAAATGAGGAGGCCCATCAACTGACCGAGATGGTTCAGGAGATTCTGGCCTACCGTTACACCGACATCTACAACCCCTGATTTGCTGAAAATGAAACGACTGCATATTGCCCTTTTGGCCGGAGGCAACTCCTCCGAGCGAGGCATTGCCCTCCAGAGTGCCGCCCAGATTGCCGCGGCGCTCGATCCCGAAAAATATGACGTAAAGGTGATTGACCTGCACCACCGCAGTTGGTGCTACACCACCCCCGAGGGGGAGCCCGTGGAGGTCGACAAGAACGACTTTTCGATCACCCTGCAAGGCGAAAAACGCTCCTTCGACTACGCCCTGATCATCATCCACGGCACGCCGGGCGAAAACGGCATGTTGCAGGGCTACTTGGAGATGATGGGGATTCCCCACTCGTCGTGCTCGACCACCTCGTCGGTGATCACCTTCGACAAGATCTCGACCAAGCGAGCCGTACACGACTGCGGCATCCCTCTCGCCCGCGAGATCTTCCTGCGCCGCGGCCAGGAGTTCGACCCCGCAGAGATCGCCCACACATTAGGCCTTCCCCTCTTTGTTAAGCCCAACGCCAGCGGGTCGTCGTTTGGTGTAAGCAAAGTCAACTCCGCCGAGGAGATCCGCAAGGCCGTTGATCTGGCCTTCACCGAGAGTGATGAGGTGCTGATCGAAGAGTGCATCTGCGGCCGCGAGATGGCCTGCGGAGTCCTTATCACCCGCGAGGAGGAGCTGCTCTTCCCCATCACGGAGATCGTCTCAAAACGCGAGTTCTTCGACTACGAGGCCAAGTACGAAGCGGGGCTCTCGGAGGAGATCACCCCGGCCCCCATCAGCGAGGAGTGCCGCCGGGAATTGGGCCGCATGACTTTGGCAGCCTACAAGGCTTGTCGCTGTTCGGGTATCGTGCGTATCGACTTTATCGTTACGCCCGAAGGAAAGCCTTATCTGATCGAGATCAACTCAATCCCCGGCATGAGTAGTGGCAGCATTGTCCCCAAGCAGGCCCGCGAGATGGGGATCACACTCGGCGAGTTATACGACAAGGTAATTAAAGACACACTTAAATAAAAACCCCACACGACCGATGAGATTGAGCATGATAGAGATCGACGATAAAATTGTGTCAACCGACCTGCTGACCGACTGCTTTGCCTGCGACTTAAGCCATTGTAAAGGGATTTGCTGCGTGGAGGGCAACGCCGGAGCTCCGCTCGAGATGGAGGAGGTTGACCTCATCGAGGAGGAGTGGGAGAACTTCCGCCCCTACATGACCCCGGAGGGGATAGCCGCCATCGAACAGCAGGGCTTTATGGTGGTCGATGCCGATGGCGACTACACCACGCCCTTAGTCAACGATGCCGAGTGCGCCTACTCCTTCGAGGAGAACGGGATCACCTTTTGTGCCATCGAGCGTGCCTGGCGAGAGGGGAAGTGCAACTTCCACAAGCCCATCTCCTGCCACCTCTATCCGATCCGCGTGGCCCGTTTCAGCAACGGCACCATCGGCCTGAACTACCACCGCTGGAGCGTCTGCCGCTCGGCCGTGGAGTGCGGTCGCAAATTGGGAATCCCCATCTACCAATCGCTCAAAGAGCCCATCATTCGTGCCTATGGCGAGGAGTTCTACCAGCGCCTGGAGGAGGCCGCCAACCTAATAAAAGAAGAGAAATAAACCGTACCGAAACAATATGAACAAAACATTGAAACTGGCTGTCGCAGCCCTGCTGTTGACGACACTTACCCCCCTTCACCTCGCAGCGCAGGATCTGAGCCGCGTAAAGGCCCTGATGGCTGAGATGCAGGCCGAATTGGATCGTTTAGAGGCCCGCAAAGCCGAGTTGGAGGCCCAGGAGGCCGAGCGTCAGCGCCTCGAGACGTCCGACTCGATTCACCGCTCGAACGACATCTTCCCCGACGAGGCAACCGACCCCGAAGCCATCGAGCGCATGCGCAGCGAGGAGCCCCAGCGTGTGGCCTCGAGTGAGGCAATCACCACCGAGCCGATCGACACCTTAGCCTCGGCCCACGATGCCGTGAAGATCGTTCTCTACAACGACAACACCTGGCGCTATGTGCGCGACCGTGCTGTCGTGCGTGACTCGGAGATCTACACCCGCTACTGGGATACGATCAACGTATTGCCCTACCGTGAGCTCTCGATCAAGTCCTTCCCCGAGTCGATCGCCATCGACCTGGTGGATTCGATCGGCGGCTACCACTATCCCTACAAGGGCACGATCAAATCCTACGGCAAGTTCGGGCCGCGCCGTCGTCGCCCCCATCGCGGCATCGACCTCTCGCTCAAGACGGGCGATCCGATCTATGCCACCTTCAGCGGCAAGGTACGTATCTCACAATACAACCGCGGTGGCTACGGCAATCTGGTCGTTATCCGCCACGACAACGGCCTGGAGACCTACTACGGCCACCTCTCGGAGCGTAAAGTGGTTCCCGGACAGTGGGTTGAGGCGGGACAGATCATCGGCTCAGGAGGCTCCACGGGGCGCTCTTCGGGCCCCCACCTCCACTTCGAGACCCGCTACTACGGCCAAACCTTCGATCCCGAGCGCCTGATCGACTTCGAGACAGGCGATCTGCGTCGCCAGACCATCGTACTGCGCCGCAGCTACTTCGACATCCACTCCAACGCCGGCCAGGACTTCGAGGAGGAGATCGCCTTGGAGGAGGAGATTCGTCAGGCCGAGGCCGAGAGTGCCGCCATGCGCTACCACACGATACGCTCGGGCGATACGCTCGGAGCCATCGCCCGCAAGTATGGCACAACCGTCACCAACATCTGCCGCCTGAACAACATCAAGTCGACCACGGTGTTGCGGATCGGCCGCAAGTTGCGTGTCCGCTAAAGAGCCGTTTCGGCAAACGAAAAAGAGCTTGGCTCCCGAGTATGGAGCCAAGCTCTTTTTGTTTGAATCAAGCAGCTATTTGGAGTAGTCGCGTCGGCCGAAGATTCGGGAGCCCACGCGCACCATGGTCGAACCACACGCAACGGCCAACGGATAGTCGTCGGACATTCCCATCGAGAGAGTGTCAAACTCCTCGCCAAAGAGCCCTTGCAGACGGTCGAACCACCCCTTTAAGGCCTCGAAATCGGCCCGAATACGCGCCTCATCCTCCGTGTTGGAGGCGATGCCCATCACCCCTCGAAAACGCAGATGGGTGAAGTTGCGCCACTCGCCACCGGCCAGCCACGCCTCCAATTCGTCCGGCTGCCACCCCGTCTTACTCGCCTCGTCGGCCACATGAATCTCCAGAAGCAGATCCACCTGCCGCTCCAAGCGGGCCGCCTCCTTCTCGATCTCACGCAGCAGGCGCTCGCTATCGACCGAATGGATCAGGCTCACATAGGGCATAAGCATCCGCACCTTGTTGGTCTGCAAGTGGCCGATCATGTGCCACTCAATATCGCGCGGCAAGGTCTCGGCCTTGCGCTTGAGCTCCTGCGGGCGGCTCTCACCAAAGAGGCGCTGACCCGCCTCATAGGCCTCTTGCAAGGCCTCAATAGGGTGGGTCTTCGAGACAGCCACCAGCGCAACCCCTTCGGGCAACGAACGCTTCAGCTCATCCAAAGACTCCTTTATTGAGATAAATCCCATGACTTTTCGTAAAAAACGGGGTTAGTGATGGCAAAGTTAACGAAAATTATTATCTTTGTTAAGATAAACCAACCTGAATTTATATGTCAAGACTCTTTTTCCGCATTTTGTTGCTGGTAGCCCTTAGTTGGGCCACCTATGGTACAGCCAATGCCTGTACCAACTTTATCGTCACCAAAGGGGCTTCTACCGATGGCTCGGCCATGGTGAGCTATGCCGCCGACTCGCACCAACTCTACGGGGCGCTCTACTTCACCCCCGGCGGGAAACACCGCCCCGGCTCGATGCTGCGCGTCGAGGAGTGGGACTCGGGCAAGTATCTCGGAGAGATCGAGCAGGTGCCCTTCACCTACTCGACCGTGGGCAATATGAACGAGCACTCGCTCATCATTGCCGAGACCACCTATGGCGGCCGCCCCGAGTTGGAGGATCCCAACGGCAAGATCGACTACGGTTCGCTCATCTACATCACCTTGCAACGTGCCAAGACGGCCCGCGAGGCAATCGCCTGCATTGTGGAGTTGGCCAATACCCACGGCTACATGTCGAGTGGCGAGAGCTTCTCGATCGTGGATCGTGAGGAGGCCTGGATCATGGAGCTCATCGGAAAAGGCCCCGAGAATAAGGGTATCGTATGGGTGGCACGTCGTATCCCCGACGGCTATGTCTCGGCCCACGCCAATCAGGCCCGCATCACTCACTTCCCCCTGAACGACCCCCAGAACACGCTCTATGCACCCGATGTGATCTCGTTTGCCCGCGAGAAGGGCTACTTCTCGGGTATCGACGAGGAGTTCTCATTTGCCGATGCCTATGCGCCGCTCGATTTCGGAGCGATGCGTGGCTGCGAGGCGCGTGTATGGGCCTTCTTCCGTTCGGTAGCCGAGGGGATGGATCGCTACGAGGACTACGCCATGGGCTACAACAAGGAGAACCGTATGCCGCTTTGGGTGAAGCCCACCCAGAAGGTGTCGCCCAAGCAGGTGTTCGACGCCATGCGCGACCACTACGAGGGTACGAAGATGGATATGACGACCGACCTGGGTGCCGGTGGTCATGCCTGTCCCTACCGTTGGCGCCCGATGTATTGGGAGGTTGATGGCGTGGAGTACTGCAACGAGCGTGCTACGGCTACGCAGCAGACCGGCTTCTGGTTTGTGGCTCAGGCACGCCCTGCTCTGCCCGATGATATGGGTATTCTCTGGTTTGGCGTGGACGATGCCGCCACCTCGTGCCTCACGCCCATCTACTGCTCGACCAAGGCCATTCCGACCAACTTCTCGGAGGAGAGTGGCACTATGCTTGATTACAACGAGGAGTCGGCCTTCTGGCTCTTTAACCGCGTCACGAACTTTGCCTACATGCGTTACGACATGATCTCGAAGGATATTCGTCAGGTGGTGGATGCCTGGGAGAACTACTCGCTGGAGGAGGTTCGTCAGCACGATGGCCTCGCCGACAAATCGCCGAAGGCTCGCCGCAAACAGCTGACCGCCTACACGTTGCAGAAGGCCCAAGAACTCTTCGCCCGTTGGCAGACGCTCGACCGCTACCTTTTGATGAAGTATGTGGACGGCAACCTGAAGTCGGAGCACGGCACCGTATTGGACTACCTGCAAAATCCCACACCGGCCCACTTTGTGGAGAATGGTAACGGCAAGGGGATCCCCGACAAGATTCAGTATCCGGGCTACAACGAGGCCTGGAAGCGCATGGTGGCCGGCGACAACGGCGAGGTATTGCGCGTGGTTAAATAGCAAAAAACATAGCGTAAGATGAAGTACGATATTATCGTGATTGGTTCGGGCCCGGGTGGTTATGTAGCAGCCATCCGAGCTGCTCAACTGGGCAAGCAGGTGGCCCTCGTGGAGAAGGCCGAGGCAGGCGGTGTCTGCCTGAACTGGGGGTGCATCCCCACCAAGGCTCTTTTGAAGAGTGCCCAGGTCTACACCTATTGTAAAAATGCCGCGCACTATGGCGTGGGTATCGAGGGCGAAGTGAAGCCCGATATGGGGGCCATCGTACAGCGTTCGCGCGGCGTAGCCGAGACCATGTCGAAGGGGATTCAGTTCCTGCTCAAGAAGAACAAGATCGAGTTGATTCAAGGCTTCGGCATGCTGAAGGGCGAGGGCAGGGTAGAGGTCGACGGTACGCTCTACGAGGCCGACCACATCATCCTTGCCACGGGTGCCCGTCCCCGCCAGATGCCCTTTATGCCGATCGACGGCAAGCGTGTGATCTCCTCGAAGGAGGCCCTCTTGCTTGACCACCTGCCCGAGTCGATTGTCGTGGTGGGTTCGGGTGCGATCGGCAGCGAGTTTGCCTTCCTCTACGCCTCGCTCGGTGCGAAGGTTACGATTGTGGAGTATGTCGATCGGCTTATGCCCCTCGAAGATGAGGAGGTCTCGAAGGCGATGGAGCGTGCCTTCCGCAAACTGCGCATGACGGTCATGACCTCCACCACGGTCAAGCAGGTTACCCCCCATGAGCAGGGTTGCCGGGTAGTTATCGAGGGCAAGAAGGGTGAGCAGACGCTCGAAGCCGAGATGGTACTCTCGGCCGTGGGCATTGCCGCCAATATCGAGGGCATTGGTCTGGAGGAGTGCGGCGTAAAGTGCGAACGCGGCAAGGTGGTGGTGGATGAGTTCTACCGCACCTCGGTCAAGGGGGTCTATGCCATTGGCGATATTATTCCCACGCCGGCACTGGCCCATGTAGCCTCGGCCGAAGCAATCTGCTGCGTGGAGAAGATCTGCGGTCTGGAGCCCGCACCGATCGACTACTCGACCATTCCCTCCTGTGTCTTTACCTCGCCGGAGGTGGCTTCGGTCGGCCTGACCGAAGCCCAGGCCCGCGAAAAGGGGATAGAGATCAAGGTCGGACGCTTCCCCTTCACCGCTTCGGGCAAAGCAACGGCTGCCGGCGATCGCGACGGCTTTGTGAAGGTGATCTTCAACGAGAAGGAGGAGCTTATCGGCGCCCACATGGTGGGGGGTACGGTTACCGAGATGTTGGGTGAGACAACGTTAGCCAAGCAACTCGGCACGACAGCCCACCAAATCGCCCGCACGATCCATGCCCACCCCTCGATGCATGAGGCGATCATGGAGGCTTCGGAGAACGCCTTGGAGTGCGCCATTCACCTGTAATCGACCCACAAATTCACAAAAGAGAGAGAGCCGGGGAGTTTCGTCCCGGCTCTCTCTTTTACTCCCCCAGAAGCGGGGAGATTATCCCTCAACAAGCACCTGAAAAGTTTGATAGAGCGTGCTCACCAAACCAAAGGCAAGGATACCGCCCAGTGAGAGCAGCAGCGAAAGGCGCATATAGCCGTTGCTCTTGAAGGTGGGAATCGGGGTCTCCGAGGGGTCGATATAGATCGCCTTGACCACCAAAAGGTAGTAGTAGAGTGAGATCACGGTGTTGAGCAACGCCAAGAAGACCACCAGGTAGTGGCCCTGATTGAAGGCTGCCGCAAAGACCATAAACTTACTGAAGAAGCCCGCAAAGGGCGGGATACCGGCCAAGGAGAAGAGCGCCAGGGTCATCACAAGCGAGAGTTTGGGATTGGTCGCATAGAGCCCTTTGTAATCATCGCGGAGCAGACGGCCACTCTTCTGTTCGATGGCATTGATGATACCGAAAACCGCCATATTGGCCACGATATAGACCGCTAAGTAGTAGACCAGCGACGTCATGCCCTGCGCCCAGTCACCCAGCATGGCCAACAGAATATATCCGGCCTGCGAGATGCTACTGAAGGCCATGAATCGCTTCATGTTCTGCTGACGAATGGCAAAGAGGTTACCGATCGTGATCGTCACCACAATCACGATCGAGAGCATCGTGGAGTTCAGGGCCATCATATTGCCAAAGACCTTGAAGAGAATGGTCATCAGGGCAAAAGCTGCCGCCGCCTTCGAAACGGCCGAGAGCATACCGCCCACCACCGTAGGGGCTCCCTGGTAGGTATCAGCCGTCCAGAGGTGGAAGGGGACAAGGCTCAGTTTGAAGGCCAAGCCGGCAAAGACAAAGACCATGGCCAGGATCTGCAACTCGCAACCGTGGAGTTGGAGCGCCACATCGGAAAAGTAGAGCGAGCCGACAGCCCCGTAGATCAACGAGACACCATAGAGGAAGATACCGCTCGAAAAGAGGGCATAGAGGATAAACTTGGCACTCGCCTCGCCGCTATGCTCCTTATATTTATCGAAGGCCACCAGACAGGCCATCGGAACGGTCGCCAGTTCCAACCCCAGGAAGAAAAGCAGGAAGTGGTCGGCACTGATCATGAAATACATACCGATCAGCGTGCTCAGCATCAGGGTATAGTACTCGCCAATCTTATGGCGGCTCTCCTCCCGATTGAGCCATTCGGTGGATTGCAGGAAGGCCAACAAGGTACCAAACGAGAGGATCGTCTTAAGGGCCGAGGCGATGGGCGTAGAGTGGTACATCCCGCCGAAGAGGGTAACCTCGTTGGGGTGAATCGTAAGCAGCATCTGCACAAAGAGTAGGATACAGGCGATGGGATGCAGGAGTTTACGACGATTCTCCGCAAGCAACAGATCGCAGAGGAACATAATCAGGAAAACCACAATCACTCCGAGTTCCTGACGCATCTGAAAAAATTGCATTAAGTTTTCCATGGTTACTTGACAAGTTGCAGAATTACAGGTTCAACACTCGAGCCGATCAAGTCGCTTGCCCACAGCGGCAAAAGACCCAATCCGGCCACGCAGACGATAAGGGTAAAGACCGCTACCCGCTCCTCCCACGAGGCATCCTTGAGCTCCAGGAACTCCGGATTATTCACCTCGCCATAGAGGAACTTACCCACCGTGCGCAGGATGTAGACCGCCGTAATCACAATGCTGCAGGCAGCCACAATCGTACATACGCGGTGGAAGGTATCGGCATTCTCGAACGACCCGACAAAGATGGTCATCTCGGCCGCAAAACCGCTGAATCCCGGCAGACCGAGATTGGCTAAACCCGCAATCACGTAGCAGACGGCCAGGCAGGGCATGATCTTCATCAGGCCACTCATCTGGCGAATATCGCGCGTGTGGGTGCGGCCGTAGATCATACCGATCAGCGCAAAGAAGAGGGCAGTCATCAAGCCGTGCGAGAGCATTTGCAGAATGGCTCCCGTACACGACGTGCGCGTCAGCATCAAGAGGGCAAAGAGCACCAATCCGCAGTGCGAAACCGAAGAGTAGGCATTGATGTACTTCAGGTCGGTCTGCACGCAGGCGCTGAATGCTCCGTAGACTACCGAAATGGTGGTCAGGATCAGGAAGAGATCACCCCACATGGCAAGTCCCTCGGGCATCAGGCTCATGGCGATACGGAAACAGCCATAGCCTCCGAGCTTCATCAAGACGCCGGCATGGAGCATCGAAACCGCCGTCGGAGCCGAAGCGTGACCATCGGGGCTCCAGGTATGGAACGGGAAGAGTGCCCCAAGAATACCGAAGCCCAAGAAGAGCAGCGGGAAGAAGGTCTGTTGCAGCGAGGTGGGGATCTCCGCCTTCGAGAGCTCCAGGATGTTCATCGTAGCGGCTCCGGCACCATAGTAGATACTGAGTATGCCGATCAGGATCAGGGCCGAGCCTCCCATCAACATCAGGGTCAGCTTCATGGCTGAGTACTCCTTGGGGCCACTTCCCCAGACGCCAATAAGCAGATACATCGGAATCAGGGCCACCTCATAGAACATAAACATCGTGAAGAGGTCGGTAGAGATAAAGAAGCCATAAACACCTACGCTGAGCAGTGTATACCAAAGGAAGTACTCCTTGGTCAGGGGTTGCAGCCTCCACGAGGCAAAGACGCCCGTAAAGACGATGATGGAGCTCAGGAGCAGCATCACCACCGAGATTCCGTCGACACCCAACGAGAGGCAGATATCCAGCGGGGCATACCAGGCAATGCTGGAGGTATAGAGCATCTGGGCCGTCTGGCCGGCAGCACGCAGGGCCATATAGTCAACGACAAGGTAGACGGAGAGGGCAAGCAGCAGCGTAGCACCGGCCACCATCACACCGCGCACCTGCGCGAGTGTACGCGAGGCCCAGAGGCCCAACAACATGGCCACCGGAATAAGGACAAAAAGCAGAAGTATGTTACACATAGCCGTTTAGCACATTAAGAGAATGAGTGTTAAGAGTACCGTTCCCGCCAGGAACCAGATGCAATACTGCTGAATGTGGGAGTTCTGCATCCATTTGATCCGCTCGGAGAGATAGATCGAGCACTGGCCGCACCGGTTGAAGAATCCGTCGATGATCTGCTTATCGA
Source organism: uncultured Alistipes sp. (assembly GCA_964600455.1). Taxonomy (GTDB): domain Bacteria; phylum Bacteroidota; class Bacteroidia; order Bacteroidales; family Rikenellaceae; genus Alistipes. The sequence goes on from CAZRJU010000014.1 coordinate 11,064, forward strand.
ACCAGGCGATCGGACGGCTGATAAAGCGGAAGATGATCTGATGGGTAACAAAGAGCCAGATGTTATCCACATAGAAACGGTTGTAGGCTGCTCGGTGGAGCCCCGCAAAGCGGGTGGCCAGGTAGTCGGCAATCGGCTGTTGCGGGCGGAGATAGATCAGGGTTGCCAAGAGAATCGAGCAGATAGCCACCACCAACGAGATCGTAGCCGTGGTGGGGTCGATGTGGATGTGGTAAGCCTCACCATTGCTGCTGATAAACTCGCCGAAGGGGATAAAGCCCGCCACACAGGTTATTGCGGCCAGAATCAGGAGCGGCAAGGTCATCGTCAAGGGCGACTCCTTGGGTGGGTGGGCTGCATGCAGCTCGGTATTCTCCTTGCCCCAGAAGATGCCGTAGTAGAGACGGAACATATAGAAGGCCGTCATGCCTGCAATGGCCGTCATCAGCCAACCCATCAGCGGGCTGAAGGCAAAGCAGGCTGCCAAGATCTCATCCTTCGAGAAGAAACCCGAGAGGGGCCAGATACCGGCAATGGCCAGGCAGGCCACCAGGAAGGTCAGGTGGGTGATGGGCATATAGCGACGCAAGCCACCCATGGCACTCATCTCGTTGGAGTGAACAGCATGGATAATGCTACCGGCGCCCAGGAAGAGCAATGCCTTAAACATGGCATGGGTGAAGAGGTGGAACATCGAGGCCATATAGCCCAAGCCACCGTGATGGGGATCGTCCGAAGTTGCAACACCCAGGGCCACAATCATAAAGCCGATTTGCGAGATGGTGGAGAAGGCCAGCACGCGCTTAATATCGCTCTGCACGCAGGCCACGGCCGCCGCATAGAGGGCCGTAAAGGCTCCCACATAGGCGATCCAAGGCAACACCTCGGGGGCGAAGTCGATAAAGAGCGGGAAGAGGCGGGCCACAAGGTAGACACCGGCAACCACCATGGTTGCAGCGTGGATCAGCGCACTAACGGGGGTGGGGCCCTCCATGGCATCGGGCAGCCAGATATGCAGCGGGAACATGGCACTCTTTCCGGCACCACCCACAAACATCAGCGAGAGGGCCAAGGGGATCATTCCGCCAGCCGCCACCAGATGGGCTACATCGGGCGTAAAGGAGAAGGTGCCGCAGTAGTAGCCGTAGACAAGGATTCCGATCAGGAACCCAAGGTCGGCAAAGCGTGTCACGATAAAGGCCTTCTTGCTGGCTGCGATAGCTGCCGGCTTGGTGTAGTAGAAGCCGATGAGCAGGTAGGAGCTCACTCCCACCAACTCCCAGAAGATATACATCTGGAAGATGTTGGTGGCTACCACTAATCCCAACATCGACATCGTAAAGAGCGAGAGGAAGGCATAGTAGCGCTGGAAGCCTCGTTCGCCCTTCATATATCCGAACGAGTAGATATGAACCATCAGGCTGACGGTCGAGATCACCACCAGCATCATCACCGAGATCGGGTCGAGCAGTATCCCCAGATCGAGGCTCAACCCCTCACCCAAGGGTAACCACTCCCAGTTCCAGGGTATCAACGTCGGGAAGAGTCCGACGGCATCCCGTCCGGCAGCAAAGTAGCAATAGGCCGTGCAATAGGAGATCAGCGCCACGCCAAAGAGCGAGAGGGTGCCGATCACACCGGCCACCTTCGGTTTCATATAACCGCCCAAAAGGCCGAGCAGCAGGAAGCTCAGCAGGGGCAGAATCAGCAATAAAATCGTATACTCCATAACTACTCCTCCTGCATTTTATTCAGGTTGCGAACCTGAATATTTTTCATGTTTCGATAAATGTTGATGATAATCGCAATGGCTACAGCCGTCTCGGCAGCACTCACGCCAATCGCAAATATCGTAAAGAATACACCCTCCAACCGTTCGGGAAAGAGGTAGCAGTTAAAGACGGCAAAGTTGATATCCACCGAATTGAGGATCAACTCAATGCTGATGAGCATCGTCAAGAGATTGCGGCGGGTAAAGAATCCGTAGATCCCCGCAAACATCATAAAGGTCGATAAGACCAAATACCACTCCATTTGTACCATAAGGCTTCCTTTCTTATCTTTTACGTGCAATCATAATTCCTCCAACGATACAGGCCAACAGCAGGAGACTGATCACCTCGAAGGGTAGGAGGTATTGATACTTCTCGGTACCGATGAGCGAGTGGCCGATCGTTCGGATATCAAGCTCTCCCATCTGGAAGACCGCCTCCTGGAAGTGGTGCTTGAGAATCACATAGATACAGACCCCCAGGCCCACAACCGTTGAGAGAAAACCAACGATCATCTTCTTGTTTTTCAGCGGTTCGGCCCTATCACCGTCGCTCGAGGTGAGCAGAATACTGAAGACATAGAGAATGGTGATACCTCCGGCATAGATCAGGAGCTGCACAGCCCCGAGGAACGAATAGTTCAGTTGGAAATAGATACCCGCCGTGGCAAAGAGTACAAAGAGCAGGTAGGTGGCCGAGCGCAAGATGCGTTTGGTGGTGATCGCTAAGATCGAACAGACGCAAATAACGACCGCCAGGATTAGAAATATAACGGTTTTAATCTCCATAATTACTCCTCGTTTAAGGTCAATTTAAGATGATTTCTGTCGTAGACGGCATTTTCAAACTCCGTAGAGAAGCTAATGGCGTTGGTGGGGCAGACGTTGACACAGAGCTGACAAAACATACAGCTGCCCAGATCGTACTCATATTTCAGGAGCACCTTCTTGCGCTTACCCGTCTCGGGATCGGTAATCATGTCGCTCTTTAGGGCGATCGTCTCGTTCGGGCAGTTCATCTGGCACAATCCGCAAGCGATACACTTGCCCGGATCGGGCATCGTCAAACGCCCGCGAAAGCGCGGCGATATTTGCAGGGTAGCCCGATTGTCGGGATACTCCTCCGTAACCTTGCGCTTGAAGAACTCACGGCCGGTAACCCCGAAACCCGTGAGCAGCGATTTTATTCCATAAAACAGCGATCCGATATATCCTCTTTTCTGTTCCATAGCTTAGAAATGCAATTTATATACAACAATGATGGTCATCACCAACAGGTTCAACATGCTGATCGGAATCAGGTATTTCCACTCGAGCGTCAGGATCTGGTCGATACGCAGGCGGGGGAAAGTCCACTTCATCCACATCAACAGCCACACCACGAAGAGGGTTTTACCGAAGAACCATACAACACTCGGAATGGCATCCATGATGGCATTGAAACCCTCCCAGCCGGCGATATGCAGCGGCATCCATCCGCCCAGGAAGATCGTGGAGGCAACACCGGCAATGACAAAGAGGTTCACAAACTCGGCCACATAGAAGAGGCCGAAGTGCATGCCCGAGTACTCGGTATGGTAGCCCGCCGTGAGTTCACTCTCCGCCTCGGGCAGGTCGAACGGGCCGCGATTAACCTCGGCGTTACCGGCGATCAGGTAGATCACAAAGGCGATAAAGGCCGGAATGTGGCCCTTGAAGATAAACCAGGCATCCTGCTGACGCATCACAATCTCGGAGAACTGCATCGTATCGGTCAGAACAATGATCGTCAAGAGGCTAATCGAAGCCGAAAGCTCATAGCTGATCATCTGGGCACCACTTCGCATGGCACCGATCAGCGAATACTTGTTGTTCGATCCCCATCCGGCCAGCAACACGCCCACCACGCCGATACTCGACGAGGCCATCAAAAAGAAGATACCCACATTGAAGTCCAGCACCTCCAGACCGCGGCCGAAGGGCAGACAACTGAAGGCCATTACCGAGGCTAAAATCACGATAAAGGGGGCTAAGTTGTAGAGGAATTTATCCGAACTGCGGATCGAGATAATCTCCTTGGTGAGCATCTTGAGCATGTCGCACACCAACTGAATGGTTCCCCAGGGGCCAACGCGGTTGGGGCCCAGACGGCACTGGAAGGCGGCACAGACCTTGCGCTCCATGTAGATCATCAGCACGGCGATCACCACATAGAGCAGAATGATCCATACTCCGACGAGCAGGCACTCGACAAAGGTGGCCACTGCTGCCGGCAGAAACGAGATCAACCAATCATGAATCCAATTGGTTACTATTCCAAAGTCAAACATAACTATCGATCTATATCAGGTACAACATAATCCACCGTGGCTCCGATGGCAATCAAATCGGCAATCTTGGCATTGCGGCAGAGGGTATTCATGGCCGAAACCAAGGGCAATCCCGTCGAGCGGAACTTCATGCGGTAGGGGTATTTCTCGCCACGGCTCTCGATATAGACACCGAACTCGCCACGGCTCCCCTCCACGGCTGCATAGTAGCTTCCCTCGGGGAGTTTGATGATCGGTTTGAGCTTGGTCTGAATCTCCCCTTCGGGAATACGATCGATCAACTGCTCGATAATCCTGAGGCTCTGCTCAATCTCCTTCATTCGCACCATGTAGCGGGCAAAGCAATCTCCCTCGGTATAGAGAATCTCCTCGAAGTCGACCTTATCATAGGCGGCATAAGGGTGGCGTTTACGCACATCGCAGGCCCAACCCGAAGCTCGGCCCGTACCCCCCGTTGCTCCGAACGAGATGGCATCCTCTCTCGACAATACGCCAACCCCCTGAGTGCGGCCCTGCATGATGATATTGCCCGTAAAGACATCATGATACTCCTTGAGCGTGGGGCGCAGATAGCGGATAAACTCCTTGACTTTGGGCACAAAATCGGGGGCCAGATCGGCTTGCACCCCCCCGATCGTATAGTAGTTCTGGATCAGGCGGCCTCCCGTGGTTGCCTCAAAAATATCAAGGATCTTCTCTCGGTCGCGGAATCCGTAGAAGAAAGCCGTGAGGGCTCCCAAGTCCATGCATGCACACGAGTAGAAGAGCAGGTGGGAGTCGATGCGCTGCAACTCATCCATGATGGTACGGATGTACTGTACGCGCTCACTAACCTCGATCCCCAGCGCCTTCTCGATACACATACACAAAGCGTGGCGGTTCTGATGAGCCCCAAGGTAGTCGAGGCGATCCGTAAGGGCCAACGTCTGGGGGTAGGTCAGGCTCTCGCACATCTTCTCAATGCCGCGGTGGATATAGCCGCAGTGGGCATCGAGTTTTTTGATGGTCTCGCCCTCAAGACTCACACGGAAGCGCAACACACCGTGCGTGGCAGGGTGCTGCGGGCCGATGTTGATGACATATTCGTCGGTATCGAACAAGAGGTCGCGATGCTTGATCACGCTGCCATCGGGAAGGATCTCGATGTATTGCGTGGCGTTCGAGGTCTCCTCATTGGTCATTCGCAAGGGGTTGAGCGACATATCATAGTCCTTGCGCAGGGGGTGTCCCACCCAATCCTCGCGCAAAAAGAGACGGCGCATATCCGGATGCCCCGTAAACTGAATACCGAAGTAGTCGTAGACCTCGCGCTCGTTAAACTCGGCCCCTTTCCAGAGATCCGAGACACTGGGCAGGTGGGGGTGCTCCCGATCCTCGGTGAGGGTTTTCAGCACCACATTCTCGCGGGTCTGCGTATTCTCTAAGTGGTAGACAACGCCTAAGCCCTGCTCCCCCCAATCGACACCCGTGAGCGAACGCAGGAAATCATAGCCTCTGAGGCGATAATCACGCGCCACCTCATAGAAGCGCTCCTTTTCGATCAATAGCGTATTTTCTTCCATAACGATTCCTTCTCTTATTTATCTTCCTTTCGATTGACATCTCCGAAGAACTTCTGGGCCTTGACCTTATTCTGCAACTGGATCATACCGTAGAGCAGCGCCTCGGGACGGGGCGGGCAACCCGGAATAAAGACATCCACCGGTACAATCTTGTCGATGCCGTCCACCACATGGTAAGACTTCTTGAAGGGGCCTCCGCAAATGGCGCATCCGCCCACCGCGATCACATACTTCGGATCGGCCATCTGGTCATACAGACGCCTGAGCACAGGGGCCATCTTGTGGGTAATCGTACCCGCCACCATGATCATATCGGCCTGGCGGGGGCTGGCTCGCGTAACCTCAAACCCAAAGCGGGCAAAGTCGTATCGGGCTGCGCCGATCGACATATACTCAATGCCACAACAGCTCGTGGCAAAGGTCAGGGGCCAGATCGAGTTGCCTCGGCCCCAGTTGATCATCTCGTCCAATGTCCCTATGATCACGTTGGTTCCCTCCTTGCGGAGCTCTTGAACCATACTCTCTAAATATGCTCTATTCTTTACTTCCATTCCAAAGCACCCTTTCTCCAGGCATACGCCAGGCCTAATACCAAAATCAGCAGAAAAAACAGCACCGAGACCAACCCCTGCACCCCGATATCCTGCACTACCGCAGCCCAAGGAAAGAGGAAAACGGTCTCTACGTCAAACATCAAAAAGAGGATGGCGAAGAGGTAGTATCCCACCTTAAACTGCATCCAGGACTTTCCCTGGGTGGGCATTCCGCACTCATAGGATTCGCCCTTCTGGGGGTTGTACGAGCGCGGCGAGATCGCCTTGGCCAGACCAATGGCTGCCACCACGATTATTACGGCCGTAATAATCACGACAATCAGATAAGTAAAACTCATCATAGCAGATAAACAAATAAAAAAGATGATTTAATTTTTCGGGATAGAGGCCACAGCCCCATATCCCAACCTATCGCAGGGATCGGAACGATCCTGCAGAACAGAGAAAACGAGTGGGGTAGCGGGCTATATATTGAGCCGACAAAGGTAGGCAAGCGCCCACGACACCTCGCTAAAGATGGAGCGAGCAGCAAACTCTTTGGCTGAAGTATGGCCGAAAACAAGTCTGCCGAATCGACTGCCTCCGAGGAGTTCCTTGCCCCCTTTTTTCAACTTGAGATCCTCTTTCGAGAGGGTTTTACACTTGGTAGCATAGGCCCCTAAGGTTCGAACCGGAGTCGTCAGATCCGATGCCTGCTGCAGGGGAGAGGTTTGATCGGATATATAGGAGAGGGTGGCTGCCGCATGATCCGCACAACACCGGTGCGGGGATGCCTGTTCCGATCCCGAAAGGGCGAGTACAACCCACAGGATCATCAAAACATATAAAGCAAGCCTATTCACGCCTATACACCTATTTTATAATTGCTCAAAATTTGCAAAGCAAAGGTAAGCATTTTTCCGTCAGGATGTTCTTTCAAGACCGATTTTCCCCAAAAAATACCACTTTTTCACCATTTCACCCCAAGCCGGCCCAATGAGGCCCAGGGCGAACAAAATAGCGAGAGCCCACCCTCGAAAGGCAGGCTCTCACAGTTTTGTTATCAACTATGTAACAACAGGTTACTTCGAAGGCTTAAACCACTCCTTTATGTGGTGCTGCGCATAGAAATAGTAGAAAGCCGCACCCAACATGTAGGGAGGAAGGATAATAACCAAGCAAAGGATGATCTTTGCTACAATGTCCAGATCCTTGCGCTTGAAAACCGCCAAGGAGAGGATGATTTGGATGGCCAAACAAGCCAGATAGATAATTAAACTCATCGTTCTAAATATTTATAAGGTTAAACGAAAATTTCCCGGGCATACTCCACTCCGTTCAGGTAGAGCCCTTCGGCCGGAGCTCCGGCACTGCATCGCTGCAGATCGCGCGAGCGGATGATCTCGTCGAACGCCTCGACCGTGTAGCGTCCCCGCCCCACATCAACCAGCGTCCCGACAATGGCCCGCACCATGTTGCGCAAAAAACGGTCGGAGCGAATCGTAAAGCAGAGGCGGCCGTCCGAGAGGCGCTCCCAGGCAGCATGGCTCAGATGACAGATATTGGTGTGGTTGTTGGAGTTGAGTTTTGCGAAGGAGGTAAAATCCTCATAATCGAACAGTTTCTTTGCGGCCTGATTCATCTTGTCGAGATCAAGCGGCACCTGGTACTGCCACTCCAGATCGACCGTAAAGGGATTCTTCCAAGGCGAGATCAGATAGCGATACTCTCGCTGCTGTGCATCGAAACGGGCATGAGCCCCCTCCCGCACCCGGCGCAACCCCTTCACCGCAATATCCCGCGGCAGGATGCGGTTGATCTTGTAGAGAAATTGGGGCACATCGGCCACGGGCTTATCCGTATCGAAGTGGGCCACATAGTAGGAGGCGTGTACCCCCGTATCGGTACGACCGGCCCCCACGACCTCGCTCTTTTGGCCGAGAAGTTTCGAGAGGGCCTCCTCCAAAGCAGACTGCACAGTAGGCATATCGGGCTGGCGTTGCCAACCACAATAGGCCTTTCCCAAATAACTCAATTCGATAAAGTAGCGCATGGTGCAATCGGTTTGGTGTACAAAGATAGAAAAAATCCTGCGATTTGGCTCCCGATTCGGAATCTATTTTCGCTCTTTCCATCGTTCGTACTCGCCAATAAGGCGAAAAAAAGTTGTCCAAAGAGCACTTTTTAGCGGAGTTTTCTTATCTTTGCGCTGTTTTGAAACAGCCACCAATGCTGCACTACAAGATATTTTCACGCGACAAGGAGCGCCCCTGGATCGTCATGATCCACGGAGCCGGAGGGAGTATCGAGGTCTGGTATCGACAGATCACCGACTTCGCCCGCCACTTCAACCTGCTGCTTGTCGACCTCTCGGGGCACGGAGGCTCCTGCTCGGTAAAGGAGTCCTGCCGCCACCTGTTCGACTTCAGAAGCGAGGCCGAGGAGGTGATGCGTGTGGTGGAGCACGTGGGAATCCAACGGGCCCACTTCATGGGGCTCTCCTTGGGGAGTATTGTGGTGAGGGTTATAGCCGATCGCTATCCCGATCGCGTGAGTGCCATGGTGTTGGCCGGGGCCGTCACGGAGCTCTGCTGGGAGTCGCGCATGCTCCTGCGTATAGCCAATCTGCTCAAGCACGTGGTTCCCTACAACCTGATGAAGTGGGTGATTGCCAAGGTTTTGATGCCGCAGGAGCGCTACAAGGGTTCGGCCGCACTCTTTCTGCGCAGTGCCCGCCGCCTCTCGTTCGACAACTTCCTCAAGGTCTTCAAATCGGTGAGCAGCCTCAACGAACAGGTGGGATCGCTCTTCCGCGAACGGCTCAACATCCCGACCCTCTACCTGATGGGCGAGGACGACTACTTCTTCCTGCCGCAGGTACACTTAGCCGCCGTCGAAGGGGGTGAGCAGGCCCGCATGGTGATTGTTCCCAAAGCCGGCCACGTCTGCAACATCGACAACAAAAACTTCTTCAACTCCGCCTCCCTGGAGTTCCTGCAACGGATTCTTTGATCCTCTTTTTAGGGTTAATCTTCCACTCTACGCCTCTTTTCTCTTTGAGAAACGGGGCTTTTTTCTTACCTTTGTCCGAATAATTTTCTTTGCATGAGAACAGCGATCATCGGATACGGCAAAATGGGCCGTGAAATTGAAACGATACTCCTCGAACGGGGCCATGAGGTGGCCCTCATTATTGACCAAGAGAACCGCCATGAATTGGATCGGGAGCACCTTCAGGGCATTGATGTTGCTTTGGAGTTCACCACCCCCGATACGGCCTACGAGAATATCTGCCGCCTGTTGGAGAGCGGGGTAGCCGTGGTGAGCGGTACAACGGGGTGGACTTCGCGCCTTGAGGAGGTGAAGGAGCGCTGCCAAAAGCAAAACGGAGCCCTCTTCTACGCCTCGAACTACTGCCTCGGAGTGAACCTGCTGTTCCTGCTCAACCGCCAACTTGCCAAGCTGATGAACCGCTTTAAGCAGTATGAGGTGGAGATCGAGGAGGTACACCACACCCAGAAAGAAGATGCACCGAGCGGCACGGCCGTCACGCTGGCCGAGGGACTCCTTCGGGAGGGGGAGCGCGAGACA
>CAZRJU010000015.1:0-19820 GCA_964600455.1 uncultured Alistipes sp.
AGGTTAATTTGTAACGGTATGTAACACTATGTACAGCGGAAAGGGGTGTTTTCGGGGGATTTGGCTTACGGACCAAAAACAAGAAAACCTCTCTGAAACAGCGTTTCAAAGAGGTTTTTCGTTACTTTGTCCTTTTCATTTTGGACTCTTGGAGCGGAAAACGAGACTCGAACTCGCGACCCCAATCTTGGCAAGGTTGTGCTCTACCAACTGAGCTATTTCCGCAGTATGTTTCACATCCCACGCTTTTGCGGTTTGCCTTGCCAAGGTTGGATGTGTTATTCCTTTGGGGCAAGGTTGTGCTTTACTTTCCTAAAGCTATTTCCGCAAATCCTTGTTTTGCGAGTGCAAAGGTAGATCGATTTTTTGAATTCTGCAAATTTGTGTGAAGGATTTTTTAATTATTGACGAAATGTTGCCTTTTTATAGATATCCTTTGTTGATCGATTTATTTTTGCTATCTTTGTTACAACAATGGGGCCCGGGGGAAATTAACAAAAGGAGCAAGCCCTTTACCTCCTCTCACCCAAGTATTAACTTTTAACCCTCAAAGAGATGAAAACAAATCCTCAGATCAGAGCGTTGGCACGCGAGAGTATTCGTGGTAACTGGAATGCGGGAGCGGTTGTGGTGCTCCTCTATGTGGCATTGACGATGGTGAGTAACTATGCGGTGCCGGTGATTGCCCCGATCTTCTTGGGCTATCCCCTGCAGTTTGGAGTGTTGGTGCTCTTCTTGCTGTTGGCGCGAAAAGGTGCGCGGCCGGCCCTCGAGAACCTCTTCGGAGCCTTCAATCAGACCTACTACTGGAAGTCGATCGGGGTGCTCCTGCTCACGGCCCTCTACACGATCTTGTGGAGCCTCCTCTTGATCATCCCCGGCATTATCAAGAGCTACGCCTACCGCCAGGCCCCCTACATCCTTTATGATAACCCCTCCCTCACGACCGATGAGGCTATCGAGCAGAGTATGAAGATGATGCGCGGCCATAAACTCGATCTCTTCCTGATGGATTTAGGCTTTTGGGCTTGGAGCCTCTTGGCCGGACTCTTTACCTTAGGTATCGCCATGCTCTGGGTTGCCCCCTACTACTATACGGTCTATGCCGAGTTCTATATGGAGCTGAAGCGCGAAAACGAGGGCGACAACACCCTGGAGACCATTGAGTTGGTCAATGCCCACAAGGCCGCATCTGTTGCCGAGTAGCCCTGCCGATCAAGAGCAGTGCCCTTTGCCGAAACCCAAGCAGCCCCGCCTTCTCGAGGAGTCTCGAGGAGCGGGGCTGTTTCGTGCCCGGTCGGGGCTGTGGGGTGTTGAGGCGGGGGGCTACATGGCCACTCCGTCGGCGAGGTGGCGGCCGATAAGGGCATCAACCGAGTAGCGGCCGGGCCCCGTGAACATCAAGATCAGGAAGAGGATCAGGAAGATAAAGGGGAGTTCGCGGGCCATGAAGTGGGTGCCGTGGTGGATGACCAACAGGGCAACGGCCATGTTGATCACAATGGGGATCAGGGCCAGACGCGTGAAGAGCCCGAGGAGCAGCAAGGCACTGCAAAACACCTCGGCGAAGATGCAGAGCATCAGCGAAAAACGGCTTCCTACGCCAATCGGATCGGGGAACGACCCCTCGAGGGTCGAAAAGTGGAGCCACTTGTCGAGCCCATGGGCCAGCAGCAGCCCGCCTGTGAGCAGTCTGAGGGCCAGAAGGAGCAGGGCACAGCCCCCTTCGCAGGGCGCTGTCGGGAAGAGAAAACGGGAAATGAATGTCATAAGCGGAGCATTTTTTGTTTTTTCTCTCCGCTGCATTTTTGGTGCCAAAGGTGCCGAAGCATAAAAAACACCCCCAAGGCGCTCAACCGAGGCTTGGAGGTGGGGTAGTGGCTTAGAAGTGTGGCCTACTCCTCGACAATGCGGATCGAGAGGATACGATCGCCCTGGCGGATGTCGTCAATCACATCGAGGCCCTCGATCACCTTCCCGAAGCAGGTGTGGCGGCCGTCGAGGTGCTGCGTATTCTCGCGGCAGTGGCAGATGAAGAACTGCGAACCGCCCGTGTCCTTACCGGCATGGGCCATCGAAAGGACACCGCGGTCGTGATACTGGCGCGGAGCCGAGGTCTCGCACTTGATGCGGTAACCCGGGCCGCCCGTGCCGTCGCCACGCGGGCAGCCGCCCTGGATGACGAAGTCGGGGATCACGCGGTGGAAGGTGAGGCCGTCGTAGAAGTTATGGTTGGCCAAATCCACAAAATTTTGTACCGTGCCGGGCGTCTCCTGGGTGTAGAGCTCGGCCTTCATCGTGCCCTTCTCGGTCTCAATGAGGGCATACTGCTTTTTCTGAGTCATACTATCGGGTTGAATTAAATCGGTTGCTTGTGCGGGCTCTTCGACAGCGACAATGGCAGTCGAACTCTCGGGCTGCTGCTCGGGGTTGTTTTCGGCAACACGGCCCTTATCGGCCGAAAAATAGAGGGTCAACCCTCCGGCCAATGCTCCCACCAAAATCAGGAGCAGAATCTTCAAACTGTTTTTCATACTTATTCTATCTTTCCCACAAAGATAATAAAAAAAAGTGAAAAGCACTAACTTTTCGTAGGTGATGCCTTCGGTGAGTGTTGTTTGTTGCAAAAACTTTTTCTAACTTTGCGGTGTTGAGTGGCGAATGCTGTCAACAGATGTGATTTAGAAAGTGTTTTCGCTTTAGTCCTTCAAAGAGAATGTGGAAGTTTTCTGTACAAGAGGGCAGACGAACAGCACTCACTTCTTGTGTATGTATGGTCGTGGATGGTCATTCGGCCCCGCACCTGCATATTGCAAGTGTGGGGCATCGCCTTGTTTATTCTTGTACGGGTCATTCCACAACCTTCTTTGAGATAAACGAATCGGCTCCACACTCTTCTTTTATTTACTAATCGCCATACGAGGGGCCCGATGGTTTAAAACTTGGATAGATTCCGGGCAATAGGCTTATGAAACAGCAAGAAGAGAGCCTCTACACAGCCCCTTACATGGAGGTCTGCGATGTAGAGATTGAGCAGGGCTTCACCCTCTCCGACGACGATCAGTTGGAGGACGGTGATATTGTCGATGGCGAGTGGTAGCCTGCCAAGCAGAAAGAAGAGTAAATCCAACAACAAATCTTATGAGACGTCATGTATTGATGGTCGTAGCCCTGCTGATGGCGGGCTGCACCCACGAATCGGAGGGGCTTTGTCCCGACGATTCCACCTCCCCTGTACGCTTTTATGCCGAGGTGGAGGCTGTTGATGCGCGTACGCATATCGACAGCGAACGGCTCACCTATTGGAACGAAGATGACCGCATCACCATCTTCACGGGTGAGACCTATAACCGCGAGTTTGCCTTTGATGGCCTTACGGGCGATCCGGAGGGCGGTTTCGATCAGGTGTCGGTCGATAAAACCTTCTATTCGGCCTACGATCTGGATGCCAACTACGCCATCTATCCGCATCGCTCCACGAATCAGTGTCGTAACTACGACCGTAACGATCCTGCGGCGGGAGGCTATTTCCTCTATACCCACCCTGCCGAGCAGCCCTACACCGCGGGGAGTTTTGCCCCGGGGGCCTTTGCCATGGTGGCCGTTACGCAAGACCCCTCCGATGGCCGCCTGATCTTCAAGAATATGGGCGGTTGCATCTGCCTTTCGCTTTATGGCGAGGGACAAACGATTAAGAGCGTGAGCGTTACGGGTAATAACTCCGAACCTTTGGCGGGCCGCGCCAAGATTGAGCACCGCTATGGCGGACTGCCCACTACGACCCTGCAGAGCAGTCTTGCCTATACGGTCAAGATGACGGCTGCCGATGGGGTGGCCCTGGGGACTACGGCCGAGACGGCTACCCAGTTTTGGCTCTCCATCCCGCCCACGACCTTCGAGGGGGGCTTCACCATCACGATCGAGGGCTTCTATGGGGGCTCGATGACCAAGAGTACCACCAAAAAACAGACCGTTGCACGTAATACCTTCTTAGTGATGCCGGCCTTCGAGGTCGCCATTGCCTCGTCAGATACCGGCATGGGTATCGGGGGGTGGGGCGAAGGCTCCTCCAATAGCGGCTCGGCCGAATAACCTGCAAAGAATAACCTTAAAATAAATGATTATGAGACAAAAAACACTTTTTCTCTATGGATTGGCAGCCCTTATGCTGGTGGGCTGTTCGTCCGATCCCGACGAGTTGGTAACTCCTACTCCGCCGTGGAGTGCTACCCCCGAGATTCGGATCAGCGGTGGCATTGATGGGGCAACCCGTGTGCTGGATGGCGCTTTCTGCGATGGCGACCAGGTGGGCCTCTATGGAGTCAACTACGAGGCTGATAATACGGTGCAGGGTGAGCTGCTCGATGCGGGCAACCAGGTGGATAACGCCCGCTATACCTACGACAAGGCCAACAATCAGTGGGTTTCCTCCGGCTCAATCTACTATAAGAACGCCGACACCCACATCGACCTCTATGCCTACTACCCCTACGGTACCCCTACCGATGTGGAGAACTACCTCTTCACCGTTCAGCAGGATCAGTCGGGTGAGGGAGTGGTCGACGGCTTCTCGCTCTCCGATTTTCTGTGGAGCAAACGCGAGGATGTAACCCCCACGACGGAGACCATCCTGCTGCACTTCACCCATAGCCTCTCTTGCGTGGAGGTTGTCCTGGTGGAGGGCGAGGGCTTTGCCGAGGGGGCCTTCGAGAACTTGGAGAAACAGCTCCTCGTGCTCAATACGGTCAATACCGCCTCCATCAACCTCTCTACGGGTGAGGCTGCCCCCACGGGTGAGGCTTCGCGCGAGGGAATCGTCATGCGGGCTGCCGGCGAGGGCTTCCGCGCGATCGTCGTGCCGCAGCAGATGGCTGCCGCCACGGCCCTCTTCTCCATCACGTTGGACGGCATCCCCTATCGCTTCAAGATGAGCGAGGCCACGGAGTATGCCGCCGGCAAGCTCAATCGCTTCTCGATCGAGGTAAGCTATAAGGCCCACACGGGAGAGTATGCCTTCCAATTGGCCGATGCCGAGATTGAGGATTGGGTGATCGACCATGACGAGCACACGGGCGAGGCCCGCCAGTACTATGTCGTACACCAGGAGGAGCCGGGTACCCTGAGCGCACAGCTGCGTGCCGCCAAGAAGAACCCCGCCAAGATCAAAAACCTCAAGATCTCGGGTAAAATCAATGCCCTTGATTTCTACTTTATGTGCGATTCGATGGAGATCCTGCAGGCCATCAACCTCAAAGAGGCTCGGATTATTGGTGTAACCAGGGATGACCTAATCGCAGCAGGTTATTCTATGGACTACAATAGCAGTAGATTTGGATCTTTGTATCAATATACTTCATCAGCCGAGAAAATGAACGCACAATTGGAGGATGATGAAATTCCTGTATCCGCATTTTACAACTCCAAAAATGGAGCTAAAAAGTCTCTGGTCTATTTTGAGTTCCCCGAAAAGCTGAAGGCAATAAATGAGTCGGCATTTTCAGGAAGTAACCTTACTGGGAATATAGTGATCCCTAATGGAGTGGAAGAGATAAGCGGATTTTCTGGCACGAAAATTACCGGCATACAACTCCCCTATGGGTTAAAGGTTATTGGCGGTTTTTCCAATTGCACCTCCTTGTCGGGAACTCTAACGATCCCGGAAACGGTGGAGGAGATAGATCTTTTTGCCTTTGAAAACTGTTCTGGATTAACCGGAAATTTGGTCATCCCCAGTAAGGTAAAAAGAATTGGAACTCAGACATTTTATGGCTGCTCTGGTTTTACGGGTAATCTGGTTATCCCTGAAGGTGTAGAGTATATTGATAGGGCAGCCTTTGGCTATTGTACTGGAATGACGGGCACTTTAACCCTCCCGGAAAGTCTGAAGGAGTTGTATGATGGAGACCTCGGCTCTTTTATGAATTGTCGATTTACCGGGGAATTGGTTATCCCAAGTAAAATTACGGAGATTCCGGCGAACACATTCTACGGGTGTCAATTTTCTCATGTTGTGTTCCCTGAGGGGTTAATCGCGATTGGTGAATCCGCATTTTGGGGGAACACGCGGCTAATCCAGGTACTGGAGTTCCCGGAGTCCTTGGTGGCAATTGAGCAAGAAGCTTTCCTAAGGTGTGGAACATTACCCGGAATTATCTTGCCGAGTAGTTTGGCCTCCATACAAGGCTCTGCATTTAAGAACTGTTTCAATATTGCCAAAATCGTTTCCAATGCGGTGGAGCCGCCCGCGGTAAATGCCGGGGCCTTTGATGGCGTACCCAAGGACAACTTTACGGTAGAGGTGCCCGAGCAATCGGTTACACGCTACCAAAGTGATGTGCAGTGGGGGCAATTTAGAAGAATCAGTGCCCACTACGATTTCTCGATCTCGCGTTCTTTGATGCGAACCCTCAATGCCGAGCAGAGTAAAACCTATCTCTTGAGAGCCCCTGCCCATGCGGCCTGGAGTGTGGAGAGCTACCCCGATTGGGTAACTGTAACGCCCTCGAGTGGTGTCGGCAAAACCGAGGTGCTGATCACGGTGAGTGAGATGGATGCTTCGGAGGTGGGTACCTTTGAGATCAATACCGGAAGCTATGAGAGCCCCGTTTATGAAACCAATACGGGCCGTAGTGGCGAGATCGTCTTCCTCCTTAATGAGAAGGACTACCGCTCGACGATGACCGTCGAGCAGTATGACTACGCCTATGGCGATGGGGATGTGATTGTCAACCAAACGGCCACGGTGGGCGGTGGCGTAAATCTCGTCTTTATGGGCGACTGCTTCGATGCCCGCGACATTGCCCATGGCGACTACCTCGATGGAATCAACGAGGCCATTGGCTACTACTTCGCCATCGAGCCCTACAAGAGCTACCGCGACTACTTCAATGTCTACACGGTGGTCGGCCTCTCGCCCGATAGCGGCTTGGGTACGGTGAATACGATCAAGGAGGCGAAGTTTGGTTCGCAATACACCTTAGCGGAAGGCATTACTCCTGACTCCGAGACGATCTTTACCTACGCCATGAAGGCTCCAACGGTCAATGAGGAGAACTTAGGCGAAACGCTGGTGGTGATGGTCGAGAATACGGAGGATTATGGCGGTATCTGCTACATGTGGGGCGATGGATCGGCCATTGCGATCTGTCCTATGTCGCGCGATGCTTATCCCTACGATTTCCGCGGCATCGTGCAACACGAGGCGGGTGGACACGGCTTTGCCAAGTTGGGGGATGAGTATATCTATCACAATGATTATCCTGAAACATGTCCTGAAAAAATCGACTACAATCTCTGTACCGACCTTATTAAAGAATTTCGTGCAACTAAGGCGAGAGGCTGGTACCGTAACCTCTCGGAGAGTAGCGACTACAATACCGTGGAGTGGGCCCACCTCTTCATGCATCCCGACTATGCGAATATTGTCGATATGTATGAGGGCGGTTATTACCACTCGCGCGGCATCTTCCGCTCGGAGGCTACCTCCTGCATGAACAACAACATCCCCTACTACTCGGCCATTCAGCGCCAGGAGATGGTGGAGCGTATCATGCGCTATGCCGGGGAGGAGTTCTCGCTCCAGAACTTCTACGACAACGATGTGCGCGATGCCTCGAACAACGACTTCGTGACGAGTGCCATGCCGCGCCGCCGTGGCGAGGGAACCGTATTGGC
This sequence comes from uncultured Alistipes sp., assembly GCA_964600455.1. Taxonomy (GTDB): domain Bacteria; phylum Bacteroidota; class Bacteroidia; order Bacteroidales; family Rikenellaceae; genus Alistipes. The sequence continues at coordinate 7,675 of CAZRJU010000015.1, forward strand.
CCCCACTGAGCAGTTTGCTCCGAAGTTTATGGGAGACAAACCCACACTTCGCTAAATCCAACCACTTAGAATGTTAGAAATTATGAAAAGATATTTAGCTGTTGCAACCCTCATGCTGTTGGCGGTGGGTTGTGATCAAGAGGAGAACTTAACGCAGTATGCTCCCAATGAGATTCGGGTGGTTGCCTCGATGGCTGATACCCGTGCCACTCTCACACACTTTGAGGCGGGCGACCAGATGAGCCTCTATGCTGTGGAGTATGAGGGCGACGAGGTCTTGCCCTTGCAGTTGGGAGGCAACTACCTCAACAACGAACTGCTGACCTACGATGGCGGCGCTTGGTCGGCCGACCGTGCTCTCTATTGGAGTGAGCAACCCTGCGACTTCTATGGCTTCTATCCCTATCAGGAGCTCAATACGTTGAGCGACTATCTCTTTGAATTGCCTACGGATCAAAATCGAGCCGAAACGCAGAGTGCTCTCTCCGGCTACGAAGAGGCCGATTTGATGTGGGCCAAGGCTGAGAAGGTGTCGCGTGAAGAGGGAACAGTGAACCTCCGATTTGGCCACATGCTCTCGCGCCTGATTGTAAAACTTCAGCGCGGAGCGGAATTTGAGGGTGAACTTCCGGAGGAGATAACCGTTCATCTCTACAACACCGTGACGACTGCGAAGGTGGATTTCGTAAATGGCACGTTGCAGCACTATTCGCAAGGCGCTAAAAATACGATTATCATGAAGCGCCTCTCGGAGGATACCTTTGCTGCGATCGTGGTTCCGCAGAATATCGAACGACGCACTCCGCTTGTTGAGGTAACGATGGAGGGTATTGCCTATCTGCTCAACTACTCGATGTCGTTCCGTCCGGGCCGTCAATATACCATAACGGTCGTACTCAACACCTCTCCCGATCAGGAGAAGATCGAGATCTCGATTGGCGGTGAGATTGAAGGGGAGTGGTAGTGCTCCGCTTCCCCAAAAAACAGGCGGGTCAAGCAGTGTGCTTGATCCGCCGTTTTTGTCTCTTCTGCCCGTTTTAGAGGATTTGCAGCGAGTTGGGGTTCCAGTTGCCCTCGAAGTGAACGTGCATGGTGAAGCAGTCGAATTCGATGCGCAGCCGGCGGGTGGTGTAGTCGTAGCGGCCCTCTAAGTTGGTGATTTGGTAGGTGTTGTTGCCGTCGGGATTGTAGGGAAGGCCGTGGTAGTAGGGCGTAGCCTCCGCCAGCGAGAAGAGCATGGCCCCCTCTACCTTCTCGACCTCGATCGAGCGGATCTCCATCGGGATCCAGACGGGCATCTGCTCCACAAAGCGGATCTTGGGCATCATCAGGTTCACCTTGTCGCCTGCGGGCTCGAGGTCGAACTCCACCTCGCTTTCGCTGTAACGCTCGAAGCGGCTCTCCGCGTTGGGGGTGTTCTCCAGATCGCCCACAAAGACGGCATACTGCGTGTTCTGCTCGATCTGCTGTGCGGGATCATCATCGCTGCAGGCCACCAAGGCAAACAGGGCCACGGCCATCATCATCTTTTTCATCATCTTTTGTCGTTTTTTATGGTTTTACGGAATTAAAATTCGAGGGATAGGGTCATGCCCCAGGTGCGTGGCAGGCCCTGTTGCAGGAAGTCGTTGCCCACGGACTTGAAGTAGAAGGTGGCATAGCGCTCGTCGAGGAGGTTGCGGCCCCAGAGGTCGAGGGCGAAGTGCTTGTGCTCGAAGCGCAACGAGGCCCCCAAGAGGGCATAAAACGCCTGCTTCAGGGTGTTACTTTCGTTCCAGTAGATGGGCCCCACACCCCTTAGGTCGAGGCGCGGAGTGATGCAATCGAGCCACGAGGCCCCGACCGGGATCTCGTAGAGGGTCTGCGCCGAGAGGGTCTGCTCGGGGGCATAGGGCACCCGCTTGCCGCGGTAGTTCTCCTCGCCGCTTTGGTAGTCGCGGAAGGTGGCATGGGTGTAGCCCCAGGCGGCATGGATCGTCCAGAGGCGCAGGGGACGCAGCATGAGCGAGAGCTCTCCGCCCCAGCTCTGCATGCGGCCTGCGTTAGTCATCATGCGGCCCGTGATCTGTCCGGGCGGGAAGATGGTCAGCTGCTGATTGCGGCAGTCGATGAAAAAGAGCGCCCAATCGGCCCTGAGATCACCCGAGAAGGCCTCCACATGGCCGCCAATCTCGTAGTTCCAACTCGTCTCGGGGTCGTAGCTCACCACCTCGTTTACGTCGAAATCGCGCACCACATAGGCCCCCATACGCTCCATCAGGGCGTTCTGCAGCACCTCGGAGAACATCTGGGTATTGAAGCCTCCGGCCTTGAATCCGCGGGCCACCGAGAGGTAGACCGTCGAGCGGCGGTCGGCCCCGAAGGCGTAGCTGAGCGAGAGCTTGGGCAGTACCTCAAAGGCGCTGTTGTCGAGCTGCCCCTCCAGACTGAAGGGTGCTATCTCACTCAGACCGATGCTGCACGCCTCCTGCGTTCGGCTCAGGTAGTTGAGCCGAGCCCGCTCGTAGTCGAGCCGCAGCCCCGCCGTGAGCCGCCATCCCTCCCACTGCCACGTGGATTCGTGGTAGAGTGCAAGTCCCCAGGTGGGCGATCGGAAGTCGCTCAGTAGTGGGAAACTCTCCCCCTCGAAGTGGGGCCTCAGGCCGGTGTGCTTCTCCACATTGGCGATGATCAGCTCCTCGAGTCCCTGCTCCTTGAAGGTTACCGGAGCCGCCATCTCGTAGCGCTTGTAGAAGGCCATCATCCCCACCAACCAGCGGTAGCGTCCCTCGCCCGCCTTGCGGAGCACGAGCTCCTCGGTGAGGGCATATTCGCGGCGATCCTGCTCTAAGGTGAAGTAACTCTCGGGGCGGAAGTCCTGGTCGAGTTGCATCAGGTCATCGAGGTACTGAATCGAGGTGATCGAACTGAGCGTGAAGTGCTCGGTACGGTAGCTCAGGGTGAGGGCATCCATCACCGAGAGGCGCTCGTAACCCGCGGGGTCGTTGTAGGCGATCTCCCCGCTTGCCATCGAGGCGTAGGGGTAGCCCCCCTGATCGAGTAGCGAGAAGGAGAAGGTGTTGTCCAACTCCAGCCCTCGGCCCGAACGCCAGGCTAACCGCATGCGGGCCCCGACCGACTCCTCCCAATCGAGCAGCTGCCCGTCGTAGGTGTTGCGGAAGAGGCCGTCGGAGCGGTTGTAGCTTCCTGCCACCGAGAACCCGAAGCGGTCGTTCAGGCGGTTGTAGGCCGAAAGCCGGGCCTTCAGCGTGTTGCCCGAGCTGTACTCCAACGATCCCCGAACCCCCGTGTAACGGAGCGGAGAGAGCGTGTAGATGTTCATCACACCCCCCATTGTATTGCGCCCGTAGAGGGTGCTTTGCGGCCCGCGGAGCACCTCGACGCGCTCGATGTCGGCCACGTCGAAGTCGTAGGCATCCTTGTTCAGAATGGGTACATTGTCGATGTTGAGCCCCATGACAGGGTGGTCGATGCGGGCCCCCAGACCGCGTACATAGATCGAGGAGGTCATGCGCGAACCATACTGCGGTGCGTGGAGGTTGGGTGTGAGGGTCGAGAGATCCTTCATCGCCTCGATGTGCAGCCGCTCCACCATCCTTTCGCCGAGGATCGAGGCCGACACCGGCTCCCGATGCAGATCGAGCCCCTGTTTGATGGCGGTAACCTGCACAATCTCAACCTGAATGGTGGTGTCGATCTCGGGCAGGGAATCCTGCTCGGCACGTGCCGTAAGGGCAGTGCCAAGGGCCAATAGCAGCGGGATGATGCGTCGCCAAAACATGGCGCAAAGGAAGTAAAAACCGGGGAGGGGTGCAATCCTCATTTATGAGGAGAAAAAGAAGAAGTTGTCCCTTAAAGAGGAACAACATCTTCTGTATTGTCGGATTGGTTATCTTAGGCGTTGGCACCGAACTCCATGAGGTAGGATTTGATGAAGAGATCCAAATCCCCATCCATCACAGCATCCACATTGGAGGTCTGAACACCGGTGCGGTGATCCTTCACGCGGCGGTCATCGAAGACGTAGGAGCGAATCTGCGAGCCCCACTCGATGCGCTTTTTGGTCGCCTCGAGAGCCTGCTGGGTCGCCATGCGCTTGTCCAGCTCGCGCTGGTAGAGTTTCGATTTCAGAATACGCATTGCATTTTCGCGGTTCATGAGTTGCGAGCGGGTCTCCATGTTCTCGATCAGGTACTCGATCGCCTCACCCGTGTCGGGGTCTTTGCCGTGGTAGCGCAGACGCACGGCCGTCTCGACCTTGTTTACGTTCTGACCACCGGCGCCCGACGAGCGGAACGTATCCCACTCGATGTCCGAGGGGTTGATCGTGATCTCGATCGTATCGTCAATGGCGGGCGAGACGAAGACCGAGGCAAAGGTGGTTTGGCGCTTGTTGTTGGCGTTGAAGGGCGAGAGGCGTACCATGCGATGCACGCCGTTCTCGCTCTTGAGGTAGCCGTAGGCGAAGTCGCCCTCGAATTCGAGCGTGCAACTCTTTACGCCCACCTCTTCACCCGCCTGGTAGTCGAGCATACGCACCTTGTAGCCGTGTTTTTCGCCCCAGCGCTGGTACATACGCAAGAGCATCGAGGCCCAATCCAGTGCCTCCGTGCCTCCGGCTCCGGCGTTGATGTCGAGGATGGCGCCGAGCTTGTCCTCCTCGCCGCTGAGCATATTTTTCAGCTCCAGCTCCTCGATCAGGTTGAGTGCCTTGGTGTAGCTCTCGTCCAGCTCCTCCTCGCTCATGACCCCCTCCTTGATGAAGTCGGGTATCAGCTCCAGGTCTTCGACCTCTTTGGCGACGCGATCGAACGCCTCGATCCACTCTTTGATCGAGGCTACCCGCTTGAGTTGCTCGCGGGCACGGTCGGGCTTCTCCCAGAAGTCGGGTTCCTGGGTCTTCTCCTCCTCGTTTCGAAGGTCGATTCGGCGTTGCTCGATTCTCAGGCATCGCTCCAGCTCCCCGCAACGTGCGACGAGCGCTTTGATCTGCTCCGGTTGTATCATCTTAGCCCTTGCGTTACATTCGTTTTGTCAGGTATTCCAGGATCAGCTCTACGCTCTCGTCTTCACCCAGGCGTGAGGTGTTGATCGTCAAGTCGTAGGTTGCGGCCTCGCCCCAGGTGCGCGAGGTGTAGTAGTTGTAGTAGCGGGCGCGCCGGCGATCCGTCGTCTCGATGTGCTCCTCGGCCTCGGCCGTTGTACATCCCGTGCGTGCCACGATGCGGCGGATGCGATCCTCCTTGTCGGCCGTCAGAAAGAGGTTGATCGTGCAGGGTAGGTCGCGCAGGATATAGTCGGCGCAACGCCCCACGAAGATGCACGACTCGCGCTCGGCCACCTGGCGGATCACGTCGCTCTGAATTCGAAACAGCGTTTCACCCGAAAGCGGCCCTTCGCAACTCTGGTAGTTGCCGACAAAGGGGATGCGGAAGTGGCCGAACAGTGCCCGAAGCCCCTCCTTTTGCTCGTCGCGCTGTTCGAAGCACTCCTCGCAAAAACCGCTCTCACGGGCGGCCAGCAGAAGCAGCTCCTTGTCGTAGAGTTTCACGCCGAGTCTGTTGGCGAGCTTTTCGCCAATCGACTTGCCGCCACTGCCTACTTGACGGCCGATGTTGATGACAAAGTGGTTATGCATGGTTGTTGGTCGAAATTTCGGTTCTAAAACGGCGCAGTTGATGCATGAGCATGATGGCCGTTACGAGGGCTGCCAGCAGGTCGGAGGCGGGCAGCGAACACCATACGCCCCAGCTTCCCTCCCAGGAGGTGTAGCTTTCGAATATGTGCGGCAGAAGCAGCAGACACGGCAAGAGGAACAACAGCTGGCGCGTGAGCGAGAGGAAAATGGCCTTCGGAGCCATGCCGAGGCTCTGGAAGAAGTTCGTGGCCACCATCTGGAAGCCCACGACGGGGAACATCATGAACGAGAGACGCATACCCGTCACCGAGAGGGCGATCAGCTCCTCGTCGCTCGTGAAGAGGCTCACGACGATGCGCGGTGCAAATTCACCGATCAAGAAGGCTGCGAGCGAGAGAATCGTAGCGCCATAGATCGTCAGGCGCAATACGCGCAGTACGCGGTCGTATTGGCGGGCGCCGTAGTTGTAGCCCGCAATGGGTTGCATACCCTGATTCAGCCCCATGATGACCATGATAAAGAGGAAGGCCACGCGATTCGTGATGCCATAAGCGCCAATCATCAGGTCGCCACCGTACTCCTTGAATCCCTTGTTGATCAGGATGGCGATGAAGCAGGCCGCGAGGTTCATCAAAAAGGGCGACATGCCGATCGAGAGGATATTCTCGACAATCTTACGCTTCAGACGGTAGATGCCCCGACGGAAGTGGAGGAGTTCGTTTTTGTTGGAGAGGATGCGCAACTGCCAACCGAGGGTCACGACCTGCGCCATGACCGTGGCAATGGCTGCACCGCGAATTCCCCAATCGAACCCGAAGATGAAGATTGGAGCGAGCACGGCGTTGAGAATCACCGTGATAATGGTGGCGTACATCGACTTGCGCGGATGGCCTGCGGCGCGTAGCACGGCATTCAGACCCAGGTACATGTGCGTCACGACGTTGCCCAGGAGAATCACCTCCATGAACTCGCGTGCGTAAGGCAGGGTATCCTCACTCGCCCCGAAGAAGTAGAGCACCTGATCGAGGAAGAGGAGCATCACAACGGCAAAGACGACACCGATTATCGTATTGAGGATCACGACATTGCCCAAAATCAGCTTGGCCGAGTCGTAGTCGCGTTGCCCCAGACGCATCGAAATGAGCGTCGCGGCACCCACACCGATCATGGCACCAAAGGCGGCCGAGAGGTTCATCAGCGGGAAGGTGAGCGCAAGACCCGAAATGGCCAATGCTCCGACACCCTGCCCGATGAAGATGCTGTCGATCATGTTGTAGAGCGACGAGGCGGTCATCGCAATAATGGCCGGCACGGAGTATTGCATCAAGAGTTTGCGGATACGCTCCGTGCCCAGTTCCAATGCGGCAGTTTTGACTTCAGACATGTTTTATAAGGCCTAAAAGTGAAAAAGTATGCTGAAATACCTTCTCACTCAATTCTCAAAACGTGAAAAAGGGTCTTTGCAAAAACCCTTTCCCACCATTTTGAATTCTAAATGCTAAATTTTGAATTTTACTCCAGCTCCCAATCCGTGCCGTCCTTGCGGTCCTTGACGCGGATGCCGGCAGCAGCCAACCCGTCGCGGATGCGGTCCGAAGCGGCCCAATCCTTCGCGGCACGCGCCTTGAGGCGCTCTTCGAGCAACATTTCAACGAGCGGGGTCACGCGGTCACGACCTGCACCGGCAGCCGACTTCTCGTCCTTCAGGCCCAGCACCTCAAAGGCGTAGTGCTCGAAGGTGTTTTTCAGCGCGGTGAGATCCTCCGCCGTCAGCGACTCCTTGCCCTCGACGGCCGAGTTGATTGTGCGTACCCAGTCGAACATGGCCGAAATGACCATCGGCGAGTTCAGATCGTCGGCCATCGCCTCGGCACAACGCTTCTCCAGCTCCGCGGGATTTACGGTCGAGGTGGCCGCAGGCTTGATCTTCGCAATCGCCTCGATACCCTTCATCAGGCGATCCAGACCCTTCTCGGCAGCTTGAAGAGCCTCGTTTGAGAAATCGAGCGTCGAGCGGTAGTGGGCCTGCAAGACGAAGAAACGGATCGTCATCGGGCTGTAAGCCTGTGCCAAGAGGTTGTGCGAACCGGTAAACAACTCCTCCAAGGTGATGAAGTTGCCGAGCGACTTACCCATCTTTTGGCCGTTGATCGTGATCATGTTGTTGTGTACCCAGTAGCGGGCCGAGTCGTGACCCAGCGCGGCGGTCGATTGAGCAATCTCGCACTCGTGGTGGGGGAACATGAGGTCCATGCCGCCACCGTGGATGTCGAAATCCTCGCCCAGGTACTTTGTACTCATGGCCGAGCACTCCATGTGCCAGCCGGGGAAACCGTCGCTCCAGGGTGAGGGCCAGCGCATGATATGTTCTGCCGAGGCCTTCTTCCAGAGGGCGAAGTCGAACGAGTGGCGCTTGTCGCTCTGACCGTCCAACTCGCGGGTGTTGAGGACGATATCATCCAAATTGCGACCCGAAAGGCGGCCGTAGTGGTACTTCTTGTTGTAGGCCTCCACGTCGAAATAGACCGAGCCGTTTGAGATATAAGCGAAGCCCTCGTCGAGGATACGTTTTACGAACTCGATCTGCTCGATGATGTGCCCCGAGGCGTGCGGCTCGATCGAGGGCGAAAGGACGTTCATCGACTCCATGGCTTGGCGGTAGCGCTCCGTGTAGTAGTGGGCAACCTCCATCGGCTCCAATTGTTCGAGGCGGGCCTTCTTGGCAATCTTATCCTCGCCCTCGTCGGCATCGTGTTCCAGGTGGCCGACATCGGTGATGTTGCGGACGTAGCGTACCTTGTAGCCCAGCGACTTGAGGTAGCGGAACAAGAGGTCGAACGTCACGGCCGGACGGGCGTGACCCAGGTGCGGATCGCCATAGACCGTCGGGCCGCAGACATACATGCCGACGCGACCTTCGGTAAGAGGCTTAAACTCCTCCTTGCGACGCGAGAGGGTATTGTAAAGCGAAAATTTTGTCTCCATAAGGTGTGAATACTTTATAATTGATGCAAAATTAGTAAAATTTTATCTTCCTACGAAACTCTAATCCGAAAAGATAATCATTTTGCCTCTTTTCTTGGATAATAGGATTGGAGTTTAAGCGTTAAATGATTACTTTTGCAGTTTGGATACAATGCCTAATAACGCTTTAGCAAACTATGATGCAACTTTTCAAACGCTGGAATAATAGGGTCGGCTGGGCTGTCTTTGCGGTGGCTACGCTGGTCTATCTCCTGACGATGGAACCCGTTTCGAGCCTGTGGGACTGCTCGGAGTTTATCGCTACCTCCTACAAGCTGGAGGTCGGCCACCCGCCCGGAGCACCCCTCTTTATGATGCTGGCACGCCTGGCAACGCTCTTCGCCCCCTCGCCCGACGAGGTGGGTATGGCGGTCAATGCCATGAACTCGGTGGCGAGCGGATTCTGTATTCTGTTTCTCTTTTGGACCATTACGCACCTCGCACGTCGCCTTTTGACGCGCGGTGGTAAGGAGCTGACCGAGAGCGGTGTTTGGACGGCCATCGGTGCCGGTGCGGTGGGCGCTTTGGCCTACACCTTTACCGATACGTTCTGGTTCTCGGCCGTGGAGGGCGAGGTCTATGCCCTCTCGTCGATGTTTACGGCCTTGGTCGTATGGCTCATGCTCAAGTGGGAGGAGGAGGCCGACGAGCCACACGCCACGCGCTGGATTGTCCTGATTGCCTACCTGATGGGTCTTTCGATCGGTGTGCACATCCTGAACCTGCTGACGATCCCCGCGCTGGTATTCATCTACTACTTCCGCAAGACGGAGCGGGTGACGCTGAAAGGCATTGTGCTGGCGACGCTCCTCTCGGGTGTGATTTTGGGCGTGATCAATGGGATTATCATACCCTATACGGTCTATGTTGGGGCGATGGTGGATCTCTTCTGTGTCAATACGTTGGGACTGCCGGTCAATTTGGGTATGGCGGTTTTCTCGCTGGCGTTGATTCTCGGCATGGGCTGGGCCGCCTGGAAAACACACCAAAAGGGCAAGGTGATCTGGAATCTGATCCTGCTCTCGACGACGATGATCCTCGTCGGATTCTCGTCCTATGCCTCCGTAACGATTCGTGCCGCAGCCAATCCGCCCATGAACTCGAACAATCCGAGTAACCCGCACGCGCTGCTTTCGTTCCTGAATCGTGACCAATACGGCAACCGCCCGCTCCTTTATGGTGCCTACTACTCGGCGCCTCCCGTGGGCTATGTCGAGACGACGAACTACTACCTCGACGAGGCGGGTAAGTATCGTGCCGGTAAGGTAATTTCGGGCTACACCTATCCCGAGGGCTTCCGCCACCTCTTCCCCCGTATGTGGAACTACAACAAGGGCGAGCGCGACTACAAGCAATGGGCCGCCTACCGCACCAAGGAGGAGGTTGTGCGCAACGAAGATGGCGAAGTGGTGCGCGATGAATCGGGACGTCCGATGAGAGAAACGGTGCTCGACTTCGGCCGTCGTCGCGTCTATAACGATGGCGAAGGCCCGCAGTCTGTCGTAGAGCCTACGTTCCTCGAAAACCTGAACTACTTCTTCAATTACCAGCTCAACTACATGTACTGGCGCTACTTCTTGTGGAATTTTGTCGGTCGACAGAGCGATGTCCAGGCCTCGTCCTCGACCCTCCTGGAGGGTAATTGGTTGTCGGGTATCGACTTTATCGACGAGGCCTACCTCGGCCCGCAGGAGGGATTGCCGCGCGAGGTGGCCGAGAACAAGGGGCGCAACACCTACTATTTCCTGCCCTTCCTCTTGGGTTTGGTCGGCTTGATTTATCAGCTCAACCGTGATCAGCGCAACTTCTCGATCGTCATGTGGCTCTTCATTATGACCGGTGTGGCGCTGGTGGTTTACTTCAACTCCTCGCCCGGAGAACCGCGTGAGCGCGACTATGTCTATGCCGGTTCGTTCTACGCCTTCTCGATCTGGATCGGCTTGGGTGTCTTGGCCGTGCGCGAGTTCTTCGCCCGGCTCTCGAAGCGTGACACGAAGTGGGTGGCTGCGGCCGCTACGGTCGTATGTCTCTCCGTGCCGGGGATTCTGGCCGCCGAGAACTGGGATGACCACGATCGCTCGGGTCGCTATATGTCGCGCGACATCGGTTGGAACTACCTCCAATCGTGCTTGCCGAACTCGATCATCCTGAACTACGGCGACAACGATACATTCCCCTTGTGGAACAACCAGGAGGTCTATTCGGTGCGCCCCGATATTCGCATCATGAACACCTCCTACCTGGGTGGCGATTGGTACATCGACGAGATGAAACTCGCGGCCAACGATGCGGCGGGTGTTCCTTTCTCGCTCCCGAAGCATAAATATACCTATATGAATGATTGGGTGCCTATCCGCGAGGTGATTGACCGTGCGGTGGACATCAAGGAGGTGATGGCCTTTGTGCGCAACGAGGATCCCGCCTCGCAAATCAAGCTCGTCGATGGTTCGTATGCCGATTACCTCCCCGCGCGTCGCATTGCCATTCCGGTCAATAAGGAGAACGCCGTAGCGTCGGGAATCGTGAAGGCCGAGGATTACGATAAGATGGTCGATACGGTCTATATGGAGTTGCGCGGTTCGTCGATCAACAAGAACCAGCTGATGACGCTCGATCTGTTGGCCAATTTCGATTGGAAGCGTCCGATTTACCTCACGCAGGTCTATATCTTGCAGGATTTCGGGCTGATGGATTACCTCCAATTCGACGGTTACGCCTACCGCTTCGTGCCGATCAAGACCCCCGTGAAGAGCGTGTGGGATATCGGGCGCATCGACCCCGACTACGCCGCACCGCTTTTGAAGGAGACCTTCCGCTTCGGCAACCTGAAGGATCCGAAGGTCTATGCCGACCACTTTGTGCAGTACAACCTCGGAGCGTCGAATGCCCGTTCGTCGTTTGCCCGCGTGGCGAAGGCTTTGCTGGCTGAAAATCGGGTTACGGAGGCCGTAGAACTCCTCGATAAGGGTTTGGAGGAGCTTCCCACCTCGCAGTTGCGTTTCACGGATTCGAACACCTTCCCTTATCTGGAGGCCTACTATGCTGCCGCCGCTATGGGGGATAAGGAGGCTGCCGAGAAGGGAGATGCCCTGATGCGTGACTACCTGCGCAATACGATCGAATATATCGAGTACTACCTCCTCTTCGACGGCTATAAGGCGGCGATGGTCGATGGCGAACTGAACGATCGCCTCGATGAGCTGGAGGAGGCCTACTACCTCGCTTCGTACGCCCGTCGTTACGACATTGTGCGCGAGGTGAACGAGTACTACCGTTCGCTCGGAGTCGGGGATGAGAATCTGCTTGAAGTGCCCGACGAGGCTCAGCCGATCGATCAATAAGAGTTGAAAGTTGAAAGTTGAGAGTTGAAAGTTTTTTCGTGCTTTTAGCCGCTCAACAAAAAAGTGGGAGATAGCCTAAACCGTTGGCTATCTCCCTTTTTGTTGAGCTAACTTTCAACTTTAAACTTTGAACTTTCAACTCG
>CAZRJU010000016.1:0-18891 GCA_964600455.1 uncultured Alistipes sp.
CCCTATGAATTGCACCCCATCGGGCAGGGTCGGTTCGTTGATAAAGTCGCGGAAATAAAGCCACACTTCTCCCTGGAAATAGTTGAATTTGGCCGCCTTTTCCGTGTCGAGTACAAAGGTCAGATTCTTGCGTATCATGGTTTCCAAAGCAGCGATCTGCCGGGGTTGAATTACATAGGAACCTTTGATCGGAAAACCGACACAGCTCTCCAAGATGCTCCCTTGGTCGTCAATAATGATGTTAATGACAATTCTTGTCTGAGGGTTGTTCTCTAGTTCTTCTAACGTAAAGACATTGCGCATCGCGTGATAAAGGATCTTCCGATCATTCGGTGCATATTTTATAATGTCTTGAATCTCGTCTAAATCCTGGACGACACTTCCATCTTTGTAAAACCCGAGGTTTTCAAACTTGTTATTAGCAATACTTTCCAATAAAACATGAACCCCCTTTTCGCGGGTTTGTCCCTGAAAACGGTAGGCCCCATTGCTTAACCTATAAGTCGTTCCATAGTAGGTAAACTCCCGATTGTCGTAGAAATCTTCATAGGCAAGTTGCCCGTATACGGAAAGGTTCACACATGCAACCAATAATGTAATGAGTAGTTTTTTCATTGTTCACAATTTTTACTAAGTTCTTCAATACAATCAAAATTTCTAAGAGAGTCTACTTCAGGATACTTCTCCTCGTCCGAGTAAGTAGGGATGTTTCGAATCGAGCTTACTGCTAAATTGTAAAAATATGCATGAGTTTCGTTATTGTTGTCGTAATGTGGGTAACAATACGTAATAACATCAGTAAAATGTACGGTACTCCCTTTGCCTCCCAATTGTTGATCATATGCTCCGCTGTTGAATCCACCCGTCCGTCGCGCTTCATACCTCAGCCAACCAACCTTGGCCTCTATTTCTCGGTTGAGCTTTCCTTGATTAAAACTCTCTCTTCCAAGTTGTTGGTATTGATAGATGTGTATCAACTCTTCTAATAGGACATACGGGCGTTGCGCACTTCCCGCTGTTCCATCTCCGAAAGTGATGGTTGCGCTGTCGGGAGAGAGCGCAACGCTGTTCTTATCTCCGCCAACGACAATGGTAACCTCCATATCAATAGCTTGGATAAGCTTTTGACCCATGCAGTCCTTCATCAGCGAATCGAGCAAATCGTGCACCACATCACTCTCTGATGAGATTTTGGAGTTGTGTTCGCTTTGAGAGGAGTCTTCACCCTCCCCGGCAGAGCCTCCTCCGGAGCCTCCTCCACTATTGCCACCGCCAGTGGTCGGGTCGGTGATTTGAAACTCCCGAATATCGATTCCCATCGGAATATCGATTCCTTCCAGCCCCGGCCGGGCAACACACTCCACCGCCTCGATCTCGATAATGATGATATTCCCATTTTCGTCTAAATACCAATCATAGATTGTTCTGGTATTATGTGGAGCCTCTTCGGATCGGATATAGATGCCTTGCGCAATGTCGTTGAATTGATCGCACAGGTTTTGGAGCGAAACGGAATCGGTGGCATTCCACAGATAGGCCTCGTTTACCTGCTCGCCTTGGTTGTGGTGCGAAATGGCAACGGGGTGGCCATCCAAGGTGGTGTAGAGGATGCGCCCCGTAAAGCCCACCTTGGGCTCACAGTTCAAGAGATCTTTTCCGGGATCCTCCTCTTCGAGGCTTGTTTGCGGCAGATCGGTCAGGTAGTAGGCGATCAGGGCAACCGGCTGACGTGATCGGTCGATCGTGGAGAGGCTGACTAAACGCGGGAACATCTCACGCGCTCGGAATCGGCCGTCAGGAGTAGGTTGCAAAAACTCGAAATAGTGGTCGACCACAATACCGACATCATATCCCGCAATCATGCTGTTCTCGGAGTAATCGGCCCCCTCCCAATAGGGGTAGATCTCTCCGGGATCGAGTATTCCGCCTCTTCTGTTGGCTCGGGTTTGCGCCTCTGCCTGGCTTTCATAGAGACTTCGCGCCTCCTGAATGGAGAATTTCGTGGGCCTGCCATCGGGCCCAATCACAGGTAGTGGATCTTTTTTGCAGCCGAACCACCCTGCGACAATAACGGCTGATAGGAGCCACCTTAACACATGTTTCATACGCATTATTGCTTTAGGGGTTACTCGCCTTGGCAAGATAGCAAAAAAATCCGAAAGCGCCAAATTGTGGGGTAAAATGGTGGCAAAGCGTTTCGCTTTTCCGTGGTGGAGCCGGGTCCTTCGGATCTTGCAAAAACAGAGCGCGGCATGCGATTTGTTGTTCGGGAGGTAATCTGCCCCTTCCCGGGCGGCAGGATATACCATTTCGTAACGCTGTATATTAAGCACCAAAACGTTTTATGTGGAAATTGATCTTATGCGCCGGTATGGGCGGTTTTCTCGGAACGGCGCTGCGCTTTTTGGTGGGGCGCTATGTACATTGGGTGGCCCCCGCGGCACTTTTCCCGTGGGCTACACTCATTGTCAATGTGTTGGGAGCTCTTTTGATCGGGATCCTCTATGGCCTGGCCGAGCGGCATGCACTGCTTACACCGGCCCTCTCGGCCCTGCTTATCACGGGCTTTTGTGGTGGGTTGACCACTTTCTCCTCCTTTGCCGATGATCTCTATCAGCTCTTCACGGGTGGCCACTACCTGCCCTTTGTCCTCTACCTCTCGCTCACCTTCACCCTGGGCTTGGTGATGGTTTTTGTGGGGCGAGGCCTCGTGGTGGGACACTAAAGGCCTTTGGCAGTGTATTTGTAAGAGCCTGAAGCGTGAGTATCTAAAGATTAAACGTTATGCACTTATCACCAAAAGAGATTGACAAACTGCTGCTTCTCTCGCTGGGCGAGGTGGCGGCTCGACGACGGGCCAAGGGGCTCAAACTGAACTATCCGGAGGCGGTGGCCTACATCACCTCGGCCGCCTTGGAGGGGGCTCGCGAGGGAAAGAGCGTGGAGCAGGTAATGGCCGAGGCAGCCGCTCTGTTGCGCCGTGAGGATGTGATGGAGGGGGTGGCCGACATGATCACGCTGTTGCAGGTCGAGGCCCTCTTCACGGACGGATCGCGCTTAGTGAGTATTCATCAACCGATCAAGTAGCCTATGAAAAAGTCTGTAAAATCGGCCCTCTACCCCATGGAGCCCGGCTTTAAGCCCCACCACGAGGTAAAGGTGGGTGGGGTGATCTCGGCCAAAGAGCCGATCATCTACAACGAGGAGCGGAGGGTAGTGCGCCTCGAGGTGAGCAATACGGGAGATCGTCCCGTGCAGGTGGGCTCGCACTTTCACTTCTTCGAGGTCAACCGCGCCCTCTGTTTCGACCGGGCTCGGGCCTTTGGCTGCCACCTGAACATCCCGGCCACCACGGCCATCCGTTTCGAGCCGGGCGATCGGCGTGAGGTGGAGCTGGTCCCCTTTGGGGGGAAACAGCGCTTGGTGGGATTCAACGGCTTGGTGCAGGGCTTTACCGGCCTGGAGGATCAGCCGGCCTACTATCCCGCTCGGGAGCGGGCATTGAGGCGGATGCGGCACCGCGGATTCCAAAGCGAAACGACCTCTGCCGCAGAGGATAACAAGGATAATAACGAAAAAACAACCGGAAAAAAGTAGTTATGGCAACCATTTCAAGAGAGGCCTACAACGACCTCTTCGGCCCCACCGTGGGCGACAAAATACGCTTGGGGGATACGGGCCTCTATGCCGAGGTCGAGCAGGATCTGCGCGGCTATGGCGACGAGGTGGTCTATGGCGGCGGCAAGACCCTGCGCGACGGCATGGGGCTGGCCAATGCAATGAGCTCGGAGCAGGGATCGCTCGATTTAGTCATTACCAATGTGGTGATCATCGACCCCGTATTGGGGGTGGTGAAGGCCGATGTGGGGATCAAAGAGGGGCGCATTGTCGGAATCGGCAAATCGGGGAATCCCGACACGATGCCGGGGGTCGATCCGCGACTGGTTACCGGTGCCTCGACCGATGCCATCTCGGGTGAGCACCTCATCCTGACGGCCGGCGGTATCGACGGCCACGTTCACTTTATCTCCCCGCAACAGGCTGAAGCAGCCCTCTCAAACGGCGTTACAACCCTTGTGGGTGGGGGCGTGGGCCCGACCGACGGAGCCAATGGCACGACCATCACTTCGGGAGTGTGGAGTGTCGAGCGGATGTTGCAGGCCGTGGAGGATATGCCGGTCAACGTCGCCCTTTTGGGGAAGGGAAACTGCTCGGTCGAGCGCCCCATGATCGAACAGATCGAGGCGGGGTGTTGCGGCCTGAAGGTACACGAGGATTGGGGCTCTACGCCCGAGGCAATCCGTCGGGCCCTTGCCGTGGCCGACCGCTATGATGTGCAGGTGGCCATCCACACCGACACCCTCAACGAGGGAGGCTATGTGGAGGATACGCTTGCCGCCATCGATGGCCGTACGATTCACACCTACCACACCGAGGGGGCCGGCGGAGGCCATGCCCCCGACCTGCTGAAGGTGGCTTCGATGGCCTCGGTGCTTCCCTCGTCGACCAACCCCACCCTCCCCTTTGGGATCAACTCGCAGGCCGAACTCTTTGATATGATCATGGTCTGCCACAACCTCAACCCCAAGATCCCCTCGGATGTTGCCTTTGCCGAGAGCCGTGTGAGGCCCGAGACGCAGGCGGCCGAGAACCTGCTCCACGATCTGGGTGTCTTGTCGATGATCTCCTCCGATTCGCAGGCGATGGGCCGTGTGGGCGAGAGCTATTTGCGTACCTTCCAGATGGCCTGCTACATGAAGGAGCAGATGGGGCGCCTGAAGGAGGATTCGCCTGAGAACGACAACTACCGTATTCGCCGCTATTTGGCCAAGATCACGCTCAATCCGGCCATCACGTTCGGCCTGTCGGACTACATCGGTTCGGTGGAGTGTGGCAAAGTGGCCGATCTGGTGCTCTGGGAGCCCGCCTTCTTTGGGGCGAAACCCAAGATGGTGCTCAAGGGGGGAATGATCGCCTGGTCGAATATGGGGGATCCCAACGCTTCGCTACCCACCCCGCAACCGATGTACTACCGGCCGATGTTCGGGGCCCGTGGTCGGGCACTCCAACGCGGGTGTCTGGACTTCGTCTCGAAGGCAGCCTTTGATAGTGGCATCCGGGAGCGGTTGGGGCTCGAGCGTTGTGTGGTTCCGGTGCGGCGTACGCGCCAACTCACCAAAGGGGATATGTGGCTCAACTCGGCCATGCCCCATATCGAGATCGACAGCCAAACCTTCGAGGTGCGCCTCGATGGCGAGTTGATCTCGCTCAAACCTGCCCGGCACTTCGCTTTGGCACAAACCTATTGGTTCAGTTAGGTGATGGGACGTATTTATACCGAGGTGTTGGGCAATCTCCGCACCCCCGAGTGGGCCGAGCGCCTGGAGAAGTGCACGATGGATCACCTCGACCTGGATCGCTGTATGGCTCAACGAAGCCGCTTTGTGGCCAAGACCCGCGCAGGACACATGATTGCGGTGGCGCTTCATCGGCGTGTAGGCCTTCGGGAGGGGGATGTAATCGATTATGACCCTCTGCGACATTCGGCTTTAGTCGTGCATCTCCTCCCGGGTGAGGTGCTTGTCGTCGCGTTGGCGGAGGGTGCTGATCGTGATGAGGCCCTCTTTGCTTTGGGACATGCCATCGGCAACCAGCATTGGCCGGCCTTGATGCGCAAGGGGGAGATCTTCATCCCCTTGGTGGCTGATCGCAAGGTGATGCAGGCAGCCTTGGAGAGCCACCGTATCGAGGGGTTGAGGTTTCAATTTCGGGATGGCGAGGAGGTGATCCCCCACCTAAGTCCTTCGGAGATCCGCATCCTCTTCGGGGGTGCCGAACCCCAACCGAACCACCATGACCACCACTGCTGATCACCTTTTTCGCCTGGTTGCCTTCTCCGATTCGGCCTTCCCGATCGGGGGCTTCTCCTTCTCGTGCGGCCTGGAGACGGCCGCTTTCGAGGGGTTGGTCTATGACGAGGCGACCCTGAAGGCCTATGTGGAGACGATGACACGGCTTGCTGCCACCTCCGACGGGGTAGCAGCGCTGGTGGCCCATCGAGCCCTGCAGGAGCCGTGCTGGGAGCGGGTTGTTGAGGCCGATCGGGCGCTCTGGATCTCCAAGACGGGCCGTGAGACCCAACGCATGACCCACCGTATCGGGCGCAAACTGCTCGATCTGATGCAGGAGGTAGTCCCCTCGCCCTTGGCGGAGCGGTGGGGCGAGTTGGTGCATGGAGAAAAGACTCCCTGCACGATGCCCATCAGCCAGGCGGTACTCTTTGTGGCGGCCGGCCTCGGTGAGCGGGCCCTCTTCTCGTCGCTCCAGTATGGGATGGCCAACATGATCCTGCAGGCGGCTCTGCGAACGATCCGTATCTCCCACCTGGCAGCACAACGAATCCTCTACGCGCTCTCCCGAGAGGTGGAGGAGCGCTACGAGGAGGTACATGACTTTGAACTGGATCAAATCTATCTCTTTGCTCCCGAGGCCGAGATCCTCGCCTCGCTGCATGAGCAGGGAGAGCAACGACTCTTTATGAACTAAACAAATGGCAACAACACGCATTGGAATCGGCGGGCCGGTCGGATCGGGCAAGACGGCACTTATCGAGGCCTTGGTTCCGCGCCTTCAGGCGATGGGCCTGAAGATCCTGGTGATCACCAACGATATCGTAACGACCGAAGACGCCCAACATGTGAGGCGGATGCTCAAGGGGATCCTGCATGAGGAGCGTATCATCGGCGTAGAGACGGGAGCCTGTCCCCATACGGCCGTCAGGGAGGATCCTTCGATGAATCTGGCCGCAGTGGAGGAGATGGAGCAGCGGTTTCCCGATACGGACATTGTCCTGATCGAGTCGGGAGGCGACAACCTGACCCTCACCTTCAGCCCCGCGTTGGTCGATTTCTTTATCTATGTGATTGATGTGGCGGCCGGCGATAAGATCCCGCGCAAGGATGGCCCGGGGATCTCCCGTTCGGATATTCTGGTGATCAACAAAACCGATCTGGCCCCCTATGTGCGGGCCTCGCTTGAGGTGATGCGTCGTGACAGCGAGCGCATGCGTCCGGGTAAGCCCTTCCTCTTTACCAACTGTTTTACGGGAGAGGGGATCGACGAGCTGCTCTCGCTCCTAAAGAGCATGCTCCTCTTCGATCGGGAAAATCTGAAGCCATGAGAGCCTATCACGAGATTCGGGAGTTGGCCCCCTATCTGAGTGAGCCGCCGGCCATGGCCTCGGGGAGCCCGGGAAAGCGGGGCTATCTGCGTCTGGGCTTCGAGCGCGATGCGCAAGGGAGAACACTCCTGCGGGATTGGGAACGCCATGTGCCGCTCATCGTGCAGCAGGCTCTCTACTTCGATCGTATGCTACCCGGGATGGCCTGCCTCTATGTCCTCTCGTCGGGCGGCCCGCATGTCGATGGTGATCGCTTCGAGGAGGAGATCACCATCGGGCCCGATTGCGAGGTGCACCTTTCGACTGGTGCGGCCACGCTGTTGGCCCGTATGCGCTATAACTTTGCTGCCCTGAGGCGGGAGATTCGCCTGGGCCCGGGAGCCTATATGGAGTACCTGCCCGAGCCGATGATCCCGGCCCGTCAAAGCCGTTATCATGCCTCATCGCGGCTGGTGGTCGATCCCACGGCTACGCTCTTCTACTCGGAGATCCTGTTGGCGGGGCGTACGGCCCATCAGGGCGAGAGCTTTTGCTACGACCTCCTCTCCACGGAGATTGTTGTGGAGAGCCCCTCGGGTGAGCCTCTTTATCGGGAGAAACAGTTGGTGGAGCCCTCCCTCCGCCCACCGCAGCAACAGGGCGTGATGGGGAAGTGGGAGCATCTGGGCAATCTGCTGATCCTTGCCCCGAGGCGGGTGATTGAGGCCCTTACACCGAAGATCTGTGCCACATCGGGGAGCGGGGAGTCGGAGGTGGCCCTCGGAGTTTTGCACCTGGTCGATGACCGAGGGTTGGTGATTCGTCTGCTCGGCCACCGCAGCGGAGCTCTCAAACGGCAGATAAGGGCCCTCTGTTCGCTCTTGCGCCGGGAGGTGAAGGGGGTGCCGCTGCCGCCCGAATTTCCATGGCGATAAGGATATGTCTGAAAACCTAAATCGGAGAAAAATGCAGCAAAATCTACAAACGATGCCGGCCGAGTGGTTGCGAATACTCTTCAAGGGGGCCGGCCAGGTGATGTTTCAGGGGAGCTGGGCTACCGGGCTCCTCTTCATGACCGGAATCTTCTGGGGGGCTTGGGCCGAAGGGAGAATAGCCCTTGCCTGGGCAGCCCTTGTCGGTTTGGTGGTGGCCACCTGCACGGGGCGTCTGATGGGCTTTCCGCAGAAGGAGGGAAGCGAGGGCCTATGGGGATTTAACGGGGTGTTGGTAGGGTGTGGCCTGATGAGTTTTCTGGCACCCACGCCGGCGGCCTGGGTGCTTGTTGTGCTCGGCGCAGCCATGACGGTTTGGTTGCGTGACGGAATGAACCGCCTGATGGCCCCCTGGCATATCAACTCCCTGACGATGCCCTTTGTGTTGGTGGTGTGGCTGCTCTTGGCTGCGGCCCGCGGGCTCCATGCCCTTCCGCCGGAGGGGCTTTCGGAGCCGGCTTTTCCGCAGGCGGTGACGCAGTCGCATCCCGATCTCCGCCTCTTTCCGCTCTTGGCCGCCTGGCTAAGGGGGATTGGGCAGATCTTCCTGCTCAACTCCTGGTTTGCAGGGTTGCTTTTTCTTGTGGGACTTTGGCTGTCGAGCCGTCGGGCAGCCCTCTGGGCCATGGCGGGTTCGGCAATCGCCCTTCTGGTGGCCCTCGTTTTGGGGGCTTCGGGTAGAGCGTTGAACGAGGGACTCTATGGCTTTAGCGCCTCGTTGACGGCTATTGCTCTGGGCTCAGCCTTTCATCAACCCTCTTGGAGAGCAACTCTTTGGAGCGTAGTCGGGGTGGTGGTAACCCTTCTGGTGCAGGTGGCTGTCGATCAGCTTCTCTCTCCCGTAGGGCTTCCGTCACTCACCTTCCCCTTCTGTATGACCACCTGGCTCTTTTTGTTGCCGAGGCTTCGGCTTGACAAGGGGGCAATACCCGACCACAGTCATTGGCACAAACAAGGAGAGTAGCCGTCAGCTACTCTCCTTGTTTGGTATATCAGGCCTTTCGTGTTATTTGTGGAACGAAGCCCCGATTTGAATACCCGGATAGGCTGTGATGATCTGTTCGCCCACCTTCACATAGTCGTTCTGGGCCATCGAGGGGAGTGCCTCCTTCAGGGCGGCAAGGGCCTCATTGGCGTTGAACAGAAGTTTGAGCGTACCATTCTCGTAGTGGGTCTTGCCTGTCAGGGCGTGGCGTTTTTGGCCAATCTCGATGCTCAAGGTAATCTCGCCCGTCTGGGGGTTGTAGTGATAATTCCCCTCCACCTTGCGATCACCGATCTGCAACGAGGCGCGGTTCATCGAACTGAAGGTTGCCTTATCGCGGCCCACCACGACACCGGCTTTGGCTGACAGGTCGGCTGCTTGTCCCTTCATGGCACTCACACCCATCGAGGCCAAGGGGTCGTTGCCCGCATACTCAATCTCGGTGGCGGCAAAGAGCCAGTCGCCCAGGAGTTGGTTGGCAGTAATGAATTTGGGCTCCTCAACCACCTCTTCGCTCTTCGAAGAGCCGCCAAAGAGGTTCTGGAGGAGTTGAAGCCACGATTGGGCCTCGGCTTCGAGGCTCATCGAGCCTACAAACAGCACTAAAAGTAGAAGTCGTTTCATGATTTGATAGAAATCGGGTTAAAGGTTTTCAAGGGTATCAATCTCCTGCAACCAGCAGGTGGCCGATCCATCCGAAGGCATCTGCCAGTCGCCGCGCGGCGAGAGACCGACCGAGCCGGTTTTGGGGCCGTCGGGCATGGCCGAGCGTTTGAACTGCTGCGAGAAGAAGCGACGAATAAGCGTGCGCATCCAGTGGAGAATCTCCCGGCGCGAATAGCCTCCT
This sequence comes from uncultured Alistipes sp., assembly GCA_964600455.1. Lineage (GTDB taxonomy): Bacteria > Bacteroidota > Bacteroidia > Bacteroidales > Rikenellaceae > Alistipes. The sequence continues at coordinate 9,984 of CAZRJU010000016.1, forward strand.
TCGAAGGCTTGCTCGGCAGCAAAGAGGAGCTTGGCGGGGCCATAGCCTCGGCGCAACAGGTGGTAGAGCATAAAGTCGTGTAGCTCGTAAGGGCCCACCAAATCCTCGGTCTTTTGAGCAATCTCACCCGCCTGATCGGTGGGGAGCAACTCGGGGCTTACGGGCGTATCGACCACGTCGAGCAGGATTCGGCGGATCGGCTCCTCGGCCTCGGTGGCCCAATGGCGTACCAGGTGGCGCACCAGGCTCTTGGGAATCGAACCGTTGACCCCATACATCGACATCTGGTCGCCGTTGTAGGTGGCCCAACCGAGGGCTAATTCGCTCAGGTCGCCCGTACCGATGACCAGACCTCCCTCCTTGTTGGCATAGTCCATCAGGATCTGCGTGCGTTCGCGGGCCTGGCCGTTTTCGTAGGCGGCCGAGCGGTCGTTCTCCTCCAGGCCGATATCCGAGAGGTGCTGCTTGACGGCGGGAACAATCGAGATCTCACGCCAGGTGATCCCCAGCTCCTGCATCAGGGCGAGGGCGTTGCGGTAGGTGCGGCCCGAGGTGCCGAATCCCGGCATGGTGATACCGTGGATCTGCTTGCGGTCGAGCCCCAGCAGATCGAAGGTGCGTACAACGACCAGCAGGGCGAGGGTCGAATCCAACCCTCCCGAGATGCCCATCACGGCACACCGTGATCCCGTGTGGAGAAGTCGTTTGGCCAGGCCGAGGCTCTGAATTTGGAGTACCTCCTCGCAGCGCTCGCGGCAGACCGCGGGATCGCTCGGGATAAAGGGATGGGGGTCGAACCGACGGCACGAGGGGGCACTCTGCGGCGTGATATGACACGTGATCAGCTGCCATTCGCGGTCGGTCAAGGGGGTTAAAAGGGCTTGCAGGCGGCGGCGCTCGAAGGCGATGTATTGGCTGTCGATTTCGGCCATCACCAACTGCTCCTCCAAGGAGAAACGCCGGCTGACGGCTTGCCACTCCCCCTGATCCGAGATCAGCACGTTGCCGCTAAAGACCAGATCGGTGGTCGACTCTCCGAAGCCGGCCGAGACGTAGAGGTAGCCACACTTGAGACGCGAAGCCTCGGCATTGATGCGCTCCTTCAATCCCTCATGGCGACCGGCCAATTCGGGCTCGGCAGCCGGATTGATCATGATCGACGCACCGGCACGGGTGAGCTCCACCGAGGCGGGAACGGGGCGTTGCAGCTCCTCTCCGATCACCACGCCATAGCGCGTGCCGTTGATCTCGAAGAGCAGATCGCTGCCAAAGGGCACCTCCTCGCCACCGAGTGCAATGAGCGAAGCCTGCAGGTCGGCTCCCGGGGTGAACCAGCGACCCTGGCCCGCTCCTGCGTGGTTGGGGATCTCTGCCTTGGGAACCACACCGAGGATCGCACCCTCGGCAAAGAGTACGGCGCAGTTATAGAGGCCGCCCGTCGTGGCAACGGGCATGCCCACACAGCTTACGATCGGGCACTCGGCCGTGGCCCGCACCAGGCGTACGAGCTCCCTTTCGGCTGCCTCCTGCAGGGTGGGTTGCAGCACCAGATCGCCAATCGTGGCACCCGTGAGCGAGAGTTCGGGAAAGGCGATCAACTCCACGCCGGCCTCAGCTGCACGGCGAATCAAGACCTCGATCTCTTGGCCGTTGAAGGGGCAGTCGGCTACACGCACCCGGGGTGTAGCACCGGCTATTCGGATAAAACCATGGTTCTTCATGACGTTGTTATTTGGTCCAAAGCGAGGCAAGGTTCAGGATCACCTGCGTTGCCCGCTCCATGGTGGTCAGAGAGCAATACTCGAACTTGCCGTGGAAGTTCATGCCGCCCGTAAAGAGGTTCGGGCAGGGAAGCCCCATAAAGGAGAGACGGGCGCCATCCGTGCCGCCTCGTATCGGCTTGACGATGGGCTCCACGCCCACCATCCGCATCGCCTCCTTGGCCTTCTCGATAAGTTGGGGGTGCGGCTCCACCATCTTGCGCATGTTGAAGTACTGATCCTTGATTTGGAGCGAGAGAACGCCCTGTCCATGTTTATTGTTCAGGTACTCGACCGTTTGGTACATCAGGCGTTTCTTCTTCTCGAAGAGGGTCATGTCGTGGTCGCGGATGATGTATTGCAGATCGGCCTCCTCGACCGTTGCCTTCACTCCTACACAGTGGAAGAAACCCTCGTAGCCCTCGGTGAATTGCGGGCGCTGGGTTGCCGGCAGGAGCATGTTCAACTCACAGGCGATGTCGATCGCATTGATCATCTTATTCTTGGCCATGCCCGGGTGTACGTTACGCCCCTGGATGTGGATCTTGGCCCCGGCGGCGTTGAAGTTTTCATACTCCAATTCCCCCTCAAAGCCACCATCCATCGTGTAGGCGAAGTCGGCTCCGAAACGCTCGACGTTGAAGAAGTCGACACCGCGACCGATCTCCTCGTCGGGTGTAAAGCCGATGCGGATCTTGCCGTGCGGGAGTTCGGGATGCCCCATCAGGTACTCGGCAGCAGTCATGATCTCGGCGATGCCGGCTTTGTCGTCGGCTCCGAGCAGTGTCGTGCCGTCGGTGTGGATCAGGGTATGGCCTTTGAAGTAGGCGAGCTCCGGAAAGTCGCTGACCTTCATGCTGAGTTGCCCGTTCAGCACCAAATCGCCACCATCATACTCCTCCACAATGCGGGGGTGAACATCCTTGCCACTCATGTCGGGAGCCGTGTCCACATGGGCGATAAAGCCGATTACGGGGGCCGTCTCAAAGCCCTTGGTGGCGGGGATGGAGCCCATCACGTAGCCATACTCATCCATCGTAACCTCCTCGAGACCGAGATTCTCCATCTCCTCCTTGAGGTAGTTGAGCAACACCTTCTGCTTCTCGGTTGAAGGGAAACTCTCGCTGTTCTCGTCCGACTGCGTGTCGAACGATACATATTTCAAAAAACGATCTTTTAACTCCATAACGAACGCTTTATATTTTTCTTGGGATTGCTTTTTAGAAAACTACTCCTCCTTCTTGGCTTGCAGGGTGTGCCATACGAAGTAGCCGATCAGGCAGAGGTAGGCACCCATGCCGCACCACTCGGCCGCATTCGACGAGGCCCACTCGCTCAGACGCCACTCGGCGCCGGCAAACTTCAGGATGGCGCTCACCACGCCCATCAGGGCGCCACCGGCAATAAAGCCCGAGGCGATCAGCGTACCGCGATCCGAGCGGGCCTTGTTCAGGGCCTGATCCTTCGAGCGGTTGCCCACAAACCACGATACCAAGCCACCCACTACAAGCGGGGCATTCAGGCTCATCGGGATAAACATACCCAAGGCAAAGGCTAAGGCGGGGATGCCGATGGCCGTGAGCATCAGAGCGAGGGCTGCACCGATGAAGTAGAGGGCCCAGGGGGTCTGACCACCCGTCATCAGGGGTTTGATCACAGCCGCCATGGCGTTGGCCTGCGGAGCCACGAGGGCCTCGGGATTGGCTGCGCTATCGAAACCGTAGGTCTGGTTCAAAACGAGGATGACACCGGCCACGGTAGCTGCCGAAACGGCCGTACCAAGGAACTTCCACCCCTCTTGACGGGCCGGAGTAGTACCGAGCCAGTAGCCGATCTTGAGGTCGGTGATGAAGCCGCCGGCCATCGAGAGGGCCGTGCAGACAACACCGCCAATGATCAGGGCCGCCGTCATGCCGCTTGTGCCGGTCAGGCCCACGCTTACCAGCACCAACGACGAGAGAATCAGGGTCATGAGCGTCATGCCTGACACGGGGTTTGAACCCACAATGGCGATGGCATTGGCCGCTACCGTCGTGAAGAGGAAGGCGATCACAAAGACGATCAGGATGGCCACGATCGACTGCATCCAGTTGCCCAAAACGCCAAACTGGAAGAAGATGAAGGTGGTGAGCAACGTGGCACAAAGTACTGTGAGGATCAACTTCATGGTCAGGTCGCGCTGTGTACGCTCCGTCGAGAGGCCGGCACCGCCCTTCTTGCCGCCCAACTCCGAAACGGCAAGCCCCAGGGCCGAGCGAATGATGCCGGCCTGGCGTACGATGCCGATCAAACCGGCCATGGCGATACCGCCAATGCCGATCGGGCGACCGATATACTGGTAGAGGCTCTCGGGGGTCATCAAAAGCGCGGGGTTGGCCACTACCTCCTTGTCGGTAACCCCCAACAGACCGATCAACGCCTCGGGTGAGAGGGCCTCGCTAAAGGAGCCGACCAAGGGCACGATAAAGAACCACACCAGGCAGGAGCCGGCCGTGATGATGACGGCATACTTCAGGCCGATGATATAGCCCAAACCCAACACGGCGGCCGAGGTATTCAGCCCAAAAACCACCTTGTGCTTCTCGGCCAACGCAACGCCCCATTGTGCGATGCGCGTGGAGATCGAGTCGGTCCAGAGACCGAAGGTACTCACCACAAAGTCATAGAGACCACCCACCAAACCGGCGATGGCGAGCAGTTTGGATTGGTTGCCGCCCTTCTCGCCCGAAACGAGCACCTCGGTCGTGGCCGTAGCCTCGGGGAAGGGGTACTTGCCGTGCATCTCCTTGACGAAGTATTTGCGGAAGGGGATCAACAGCACGATGCCCAAAATACCGCCCAGCAGCGACGAGAGAAAGACCTGATAGAAGTGGGCCTCCAACCCTAAGATGTAGAGTGCGGGCAGGGTGAAGATGGCACCTGCCACGATTACACCCGACGAGGCTCCGATCGACTGGATGATCACATTCTGACCCAACATATCCTTCTTCCCCAGAATCGAACCGACACCGATGGCGATGATGGCGATCGGGATGGCAGCCTCAAAGACCTGACCCACCTTGAGCCCTAAGTAGGCGGCAGCAGCCGAGAAGAGTACGGCCATCAACAAGCCCATTCCCACCGAGTAGGGGGTTACCTCCTTGGGGGTGGCACCGGCCGGCATGAGGGGCTTATACTCCTCCCCGGCTTTGAGCTCCCGATAGGCATTTTCGGGGAGCGAATTTTGCATTTTCTGATTTTCCATATCTGTGTTGTATTATTTGTTGTCTTGTGGGTTAGAGGTGCTCTACGCAGCGCTCCAGGCCGATGCTGTGCGACCCTTTGATCAGGATCAGGGCTCCGTGGATCTGTTGCAACTCCTCGCCCAGTGCTGCTTGTGTGGCAAAGAGGCGTACGCGATCGAGGCAATCGAGCCCGCGGGCTGCTTGGGCAAAGTGCTCCCCGACGAGCCATATCTCGGCCTGCGAGGCAAGGGCTTGTCGAAGGATTGCGGTGTGCTCCTCATGGCTCCAACTCCCCAACTCGAGCATGTCGCCAAGGATCATCACGCGGCGGGGGTAGGCCCCCTCTTCCCGCCTGAAGTGGTCGATCGCAACGGCCATCGAGGAGGGATTGGCGTTGTAGCAGTCGACGATGAGCGTATTGCGGGCAGTGGTCATGCGCTGCGAGCGGTGGTTTTGCGGCGTGTAGGCGGCAATGGCCTCCCGCATTGCCTCCTCCCCGACGCCAAAGTGGCGACCAATGGCCATGGCGGCGGCGATGTTGAAGCGGTTATACTCCCCTTCGAGTTGCGAGGTGATCTCCTCTGCGGGGTGCGAGTCGTAGCTGAGGGGCTCTTCTGTGGAGCGCTCCTGCCACATCGTCTTCAAGGTGGCATCTTGCTGCAGGACGAAGGCTTTGCCTCCGTGGGCGGCCAGGTAGTCGAAGAGCTCACCCTTGCCGCGGCGAATCCCCTCCACGCCGCCAAAACCCTCCAGATGGGAGCGGCCGATATTGGTCAACAGACCGTAGTCGGGCTCGGCAATCGAGCAGAGCAGGGCGATCTCGGAGCAGGCACTGGCCCCCATCTCCACGATGGCAAACTCCACCTCGGGGCCGATCTCCAGCAGGGTGAGCGGTACGCCGATATGGTTGTTCAGGTTGCCACGGGTAGCCTTCGTGCGGTATTTGCAGGCGAGCACGGCGGCAGTAAGCTCCTTGGTCGTGGTCTTGCCGTTCGAGCCGGCGATGGCTAAAACGGGGATATGCAGCTGCCGACGGTGGTGGTGGGCCAAGGCTTGCAAAGCCTGAAGGGTATCCTCCACCAAAAGGAGCTGCTTCCGCTCTGCGGGGTGCGCCTCCAGGAGCGAGGCATCGTCTACCACGGCATAGGCCGCCCCCTTTTGCAGGGCGTCGATGGCGAAGCGATTGCCGTCGAACGAGGCTCCGTGCAGGGCAAAGAAGAGTCCGTCGGGCTCGATACGGCGCGAGTCGGTCGAGATCTTCGGGTGCTTTAAGAAGAGGTTGTAGAGTTGCTGAATCATTCCGTGTCGGGGGTTGAGGGGTGAGAGCTAAATATGCTCCTCGCCGGTGTTGTACTTCACCTCGTCGATATACTTCTTGATGTGCTGCTCGTTGGCACGCGGACAGATCAAAAGGACATCCTCCGTGTCGACAACGATATACTCCTTAAGTCCGTCGATGACGGCCACCTTACCCGCAGGCAGCGAGATGATCGAAGAGCGGGTGTTGTAGAGGTAGCACCCATTCTGCGGCTTGGCATTGGCGTAGCGATCTTTGCGGGCGTTCTGATAGATCGATCCCCAGGTGCCCACGTCGCTCCAACCGAAGTCGCCGCAACGCACATAGGCGTTATCGGCCTTCTCCATGACGCCGTAGTCGATCGAGATGGGGCGGCACTCGCCATAAACCCGCGCGATGACCTCCTCTTCGCGCGGTGTGCCCAGATCGGGGAGGATGGCTGCAAAGAGGGTGGCAATCTCGGGCTGATGGCGCTCCAGAGCCTCGATAATATCCTTCACCTTCCAGATGAAGATGCCCGAATTCCAGAAAAACTCGCCGCACTGGATAAAGGTTTGGGCCAGTTCGATATTGGGCTTTTCGGTAAAACTCTTCACCTTGGAGATCTCCTCGTCGTCCGATACCTGAATGTAGCCGTAGCCCGTCTCGGGACGGGTGGGGCGGATACCGACAGTCATCAGGGCGTTGTGCTCGGAGGTGAACTCCAGGCACTGGGCGATGATCGAGCGGAAGGTCTCCTCGTTCAGAACCAGGTGATCCGAAGGGGTTACCACCATGCGGGCCTCGGGGTCGCGCTTGAGGAGCGAGTAGGCGGCATAGGCGATGCAGGGGGCTGTGTTGCGCCCGATCGGTTCGCCCAATATCTGCTCGGGTTTCAACTCGGGCAGGTGCTCCAAGACCATTTGGCGGTAACGGTCATGGGTGACGACCAGAAAGTTCTCCGCCGGAATAAGGGCCGCAAAGCGCTCGAAGGTGTGGCGAATGAAGGACTTTCCGGTGCCGAGGATGTCCAAAAACTGCTTCGGACGCTCCTGACGGCTCATGGGCCAAAAGCGGGAGCCGATACCACCCGCCATGATGATACAGTAGGTATGGTTGTTCATGGTCGATTCAAAATTATTAACCAAACAAAGGTACAAAAAGAAAATGATATTTACAATACACCCGTTGGTTCTCTCGGGGATTGCGGCGTGATTTTTTTCAAGATTTTTATTGATAAAAACGAACGATTTGTGAGAACTTTTACTATCTTTGCAGAAGTGAAATTGCCTTTGGCGGATTCCTGTTTTTGAGGCGGAATTCCGTTTGGGGGGGGGTAACTGGTTGCGAATCAGTTGCTTGTAGAAAAAAGAGAAGTAACAGGGCTTGTTGAGGCCCGGCAAACAGATAACGGATAAGTCTTTAGCTTATGCAGAGAAGATTACAATACGAAAGACCCTTATTGGAGCAGATGGAGATCGCCGTAGAGGGCGGTTATGGCATGTCAAACGAGGGATTTGGTGATGGCGGAATGATGGATCTTTCGCTCGATGTAGGGCCGCGTGACTACGTCTTCACCGAGGAGGACAACTACTAAACAGGTGATGATCATGAGAAAAACACTATTTTTAGTAGCCCTATTGGCAGCCCTGATGACGGGGTGCCACAGCGAGGAGCAGACGATCGAGATCGTCAAGGAGGCTCCCCGCACTTTCTACCTCACCTTGGAGGGGGCCGATCTGAATACACGCGCATCGTTGGATGCGGCCGATGCCGCGGGTTTCCAAAGTGTGCTTTGGTGTGCCGGCGACTGCATCTCGATCTTCCCCGAGGTGAATGAAAACCATGAGTATCAGACCCAGACCGATGGGCAGAACTATGCCGAGTTTACCCGCACTTCGCGCCCCGAGATTGTGGGGGATCCCGTGCAGAGCCACGCCGGAGTCTTCTATGCAGTCTCCCCCTGGCACCTTGAGAATACGATGGTCGACGGCATGATCTCGCTGCGGTTATTGGCCGAACAGTCGGCTCCGGTGGATCAACCGATGGCTGAGGTGCTCCTGATGTCGGCCAAGAGCGATACGGAGAACTTCTATATGAAAAATAACGTGGCGTTGCTGCGTTTCCGCTTTGCACAGGAGGGGCTGGACGGCCTGATCGTCAGCCGTATCCGTATCAGCTCACAGGGCCACCTGCTGGCCGGTCGGGGTTTGGTGGATCCCACGCAGGACGAGCCCGGTTTGACCATTCAAAATGAGGCCGATGCCGCACAGACGATCACCTTCACTCCGAGCGACCGGGTTGAGGTAAAGAGCGCCTCGGAGGGCTATGTATGCTACTATATAGCCATCGCCCCGGGGCAATACGACGACTTGGTGCTGGAGTTTGAGACCAACAAGGGTACCTATGTAAATAACCTGACCGGTTCGACGGTGCCTTGTGTGCGCAGCAAGTATTTCACACTGAACAAGACCTTCCGTCCCGACGAGTTGACCGGTGACACCTCCACCTCCCCCTACATTGAGGATGGCGAGATGGAACTTTGATCGTGAACGACAAACCTTTTTACTGAAAAATTTTCTTATCTTAGCTGCAAGTAATCCCCTGTGATAATATGTCAACCCGATCTGCATATTTCGCCGTTCCTT
>CAZRJU010000017.1:0-18700 GCA_964600455.1 uncultured Alistipes sp.
CCTCACCCTCGCCCATCACCGGCCTCTACACCGGAGAGTTGGTGCCGTAGGGCCCCGGATGTGGGGTGCTCGGGAATTTGGAAAATTCCGAGAGCGTTGGGGTGTCTCTTGTTCGAAATCGGAGCGTGTCGGGCTTTGCCGAGGCTCTGCAAGAGAAAAGCAAAATTTCTTTTTTGCTTAATCTTGAATTTTCGCTATCTTTGCGGGTTGAAAACCAAAGGTTTTTCAAAACGAGCAATTAAACAACACGCAATATGACACAAGAGGAACTCTTCAAAAAGTTAGTCGCTCACTGCAAGGAGTATGGTTTTGTATTCCCTTCGAGCGAGATCTACGATGGGCTCGGGGCCGTTTATGACTATGGTCAGAACGGTGTGGAGCTCAAAAACAACATCAAGCGTTACTGGTGGGATTCGATGGTCAAGCTCCACGAGAACATCGTGGGCTTAGACGCCGCCATCTTCATGCACCCCAAGACTTGGGAGGCCTCGGGCCACGTATCGGCCTTCAATGACCCCCTGATCGACAACCGCGATTCGAAGAAGCGCTACCGTGCCGATGTACTGATCGAGGATTGGATGGCCAAGCAGGAGGAGAAGGTCGAAAAAGAGGTGGAGAAGGCCCGCAAGCGCTTTAAGGAGGCCTTCAACGAGGAGCAGTATCGCCAGACCTCGCCCCGTGTATTGGAGATCGAGGCCAAGCGTCAGGCTGTTCTCGACCGTTTCACCACGGCCCTCAACGATAACAACTTAGAGGAGCTCAAGCAGATCATCCTCGATTGTGAGATCGTATGCCCCATCTCGGGCACGCGCAACTGGACCGATGTACGACAGTTCAACCTGATGTTCTCGACGCAGATGGGTTCGACGGCCGAGGGGGCCAACCTAATCTATCTGCGCCCCGAGACGGCACAGGGTATCTTCGTAAACTTCCTCAACGTGCAGAAGACCGGCCGCATGAAGCTCCCCTTCGGTATAGCCCAGATCGGCAAGGCCTTCCGCAACGAGATCGTAGCCCGTCAGTTTATCTTCCGTATGCGCGAGTTCGAGCAGATGGAGATGCAATTCTTTGTTCGTCCGGGCGAGGAGATGAAGTGGTGGCAGGAGTGGAAGGAGCGCCGCATGGCTTGGCACCGTGCCTTGGGCTTTGGCGACCAGAACTACCGCTTCCACGACCACGAGAAGCTGGCCCACTATGCCAACGCAGCAACCGACGTGGAGTACAACTTCCCCTTCGGCTTCAAGGAGGTGGAGGGTATCCACTCGCGCACGGACTTCGACCTGAAGAACCACCAGCGCGTATCGGGCAAGAAGATCACCTACTTCGATCCCGAGACGGGCGAGAGCTATGTTCCCTATGTGGTGGAGACCTCGATCGGCGTGGATCGCATGTTCCTGCAGGTGATGTCGGCGGCCTATACCGAGGAGCAGCTCGAGGGTGGCGATCAGCGCGTGGTGCTGAAGTTCCCCGCCGCACTGGCCCCCATCAAGGTTGCCGTGCTGCCGCTCGTGAAGAAGGATGGCATGCCCGAGGTGGCCCGCAAGATTGTCGACGAGCTGAAGTTCGACTACAATGTGGTCTACGACGAGAAGGACTCGGTGGGCAAGCGCTACCGCCGTCAGGATGCGGTCGGCACACCGCTCTGCGTCACGATCGACGGACAGACCCTCGAGGATCAGACCGTCACGGTACGCCACCGCGACACCATGCAGCAGGAACGCATCGCCATCAGCGAGCTGAAGGCGTTGGTGGACAAGGAGTGCTCGTTTGCCGAACTCTTCAAGCGTCTGCCGCGCTAACGAGCCATGCGCATTGATCTGGATCGCATGATGGGCGGAGGGGGCGGCAAAAAGCCCTCACGTTGGAGCGTGGCCCTCACGCTCACGCTTATCCTGGCCGGCAGTTTCGCCTTGGGCTACCTGATCGGGCTCCTCGTCAAGCTCTGCTAAGATGGGACGCATCCTCTCGATCGACTACGGCACCAAACGCACGGGGATCGCGGTGAGCGACCCGTTGCGCATCATCGCCGGCGGATTGGAGACCGTGGAGACCAAGCAACTCGAGAAGTGGCTTGCGCTCTACTTCTCCCGCGAGGAGGTCTCGACCATCGTGGTCGGCAAGCCGATGCAGCCCAACGGACAACCCTCCGAGACCTGGCGCTTTGTGGAGCCGTTGGTGCGTCGACTGCGGGCGGCCTATCCCGACAAGGAGGTGGTGCTCTACGACGAGCGTTTCACCTCGGTTTTGGCCCACCGGGCCATCCTGGAGTCGGGGATCGGAAAGATGGCACGCCGCGACAAGGCGCTTGTCGACAAGGTCTCGGCCACGATCATCCTGCAAGGCTACATGGAACACCTACAATTTGAACGTTGAATTTTGAACAAACAACCATGATCTATCCGATTGTTATCTACGGGTCGCAGGTACTGCGCAACATCTCGGAGGATATTACCCCCGACTACCCGGGTCTCAAGCAGCTCATCGAGGATATGTTCCTGACGATGCGCGAAGCGGAGGGTGTGGGATTGGCCGCCCCTCAGATCGGCAAAAACATCCGCCTTTTCGTGGTGGATTGCACCCCTTGGGCCGAGGAGAATCCCGAACTGAGCGACTACCGCAAGGCCTTTATCAATGCCGAAATTCTGGAGGAGTCGGAGGAGACCGACCTCTTCAATGAAGGGTGCCTCTCGCTGCCCGGACTGCACGAGAATGTGCGCCGTCCGATCGCTATCCGCATGCGTTGGCTTGACGAGGCATTTCAGGAGCACGACGAGTGGATCGAGGGACTTCCTGCCCGTGTTATCCAACACGAGTACGACCACCTCGAGGGAGAGGTCTTTACCGACCACCTCTCGCCCCTGCGCCGCAACCTGATTAAGAGCAAGCTCCTGAACTTCACCAAAGGCAAGTATCGTTGTCACTACAAAACCAAATAGTTGAACGCCCCACGGGGAAAAATCATAACATGCAATGAAAAAACTTCTTCTTCTCGCAGCAACGGCCCTGATCTTTGCAAGCTGCGCCGTCAGGTCGCCCGTGGCAGGGTGGGCCTACACCAACATCTCGGATGGTATGGCCGTAACGGGCAACGCCGGATCGAGCAAGGTGGGCACTGCCCAGGTAAAGGGCTATGTAGGTACGGTCGCTTTGGGCGATGCCAGCATCCGTGCCGCCTGTCGTGATGCCGGTATCACGCGCATCCACCATGTAGACTACTCGTCGGTCTCCTACGTCGGTATGTACAGCGTCTACACGGTGATCGTCTACGGCGAGTAGTTCACGACGACGACCGAATAGGCCATGGGGTTGAATCTTTCGAGGTTTAACCCCATTTTCTTGCTCTGAAGGTTGGAGGTTTGAAATAATTTGCTTAAATTTGTCCAAGCCTCTTATGAGAGTGGCTCATTGAAGTATTAACAAAAAAACAGGAGAGATTATGAAGAAATGGATGCTCACACTTGTCGTATGCCTGATGGCATGGAGTGTATCGGCCCAGCAGTGGGGCGTAGGTGGCCGTATTGGCGCAGGTTTTCAAGCCCAGGGAGAGTACACCCTCTCGAACGATAATTATATCGAGGCCCGCTTCGGTATGTCGTGGTGCAATGCCGGCGCACCCCTGATGGCCGACTTTACAGCCCTCTATCAGTGGAATATTGCGAATATGGATTGGACCCCCTCGGCCGGTGAGTGGTTCTTCGATGCCGGTGCCGGTGTGGGTGTCGGTGGCCGCGGCAACTACGCCTATGTGGGTGCAGTCGGATGTGCCAAGCTGGGTATCAAGCTGAACAGTGTACCCCTGAAGATCTCGGTGGATTGGTCGCCGCTTTTGGGTGCCGAGATCGCCTACGGAGGTGGTGAGTCGGTATCGGACTTCCACGGGTACGGCCTGGCCAACTTCGGCATTTCGTGTGTCTACTGCTTCTAAATCGCATGGAGGCCGCCGTGAATGTGGCGGCCTTTTTTTTATTCATGCAATGAAAAAAATCACACTGCTGCTGCTTACTCTATTGCCGCTCATGGCCGCAGCCCAAAAGATTCAACGTTACTATGTGGTACGCGAGGATGGCGAGGGTACCATCCACCACCTCATGCCGGCCACGCTCTTCGAGGCTGAAGGGTACGGAGAGTTGATCTACGACATCACCTGGCGCGACAACCGCATCGGTGAACCACAACCCGCCACGCTCAACTTCACCTACTACGCCCGCGAGGCACAGCCGGCCGATTCGCTTGCCGTGCGCGGTGAGCGGATCGACCTTTGCCACGCCTGCCAGATGCTCTACATCGACCCCGAAAACCGCACCTGGAAACACCGCTACACCCTTTCGGTGGCCATCGACGAGATTAACCGCCTCTACGAGGAGGAGGCTCCCGAGATCCTGCTCTACACGCCGCGCGGAGAGATTCGCTTCACGCCCAAGCGGAGTGCCTGGCAGAACTACTGCCCCATCGGACGCCGCATCTTCCAAACAATCGAGCTGAATCGACACTAAGGCGCCCTCGAAAAAAGGATGGAGAAGGCTGCAAAGAAAGTTTTGAAAAATTTGCGAAATTATTTGATTTTCAAAAATTAAGCACTACCTTTGCTCCCGATAACCCGATCCATTTTTCGCAAAAAGAAGATGAATAAAGCACAACTTATCGAGCTAGTGGCGCTCAAGGCCGGAATCAGCAAAGTGGCCGCCAAGCAGGCGATAGACACCGTGGTCGAGGCGACAGTCGACTCCCTGCGGCAGGGTGAAAAGATCTCGTTTGCGGGGTTGGGCACCTTCTCGGTAATTCAGCGTTCGGAGCGTACGGGCCGCAATCCGCGTACCGGTGCAGCCGTTAAGATCGCCCCCAAGCGGGTCGTGAAGTTCCGTCCCACACTCGATTTGGAATAGGAGGCAATCGCCCCTCCCCAAAAAATTAGAAGAGGTTGACCCCGCTTTAGGGTCGACCTCTTTTGTTGATAGGGGGAGGGGGCTAATGCTCTTTGGAGAAATAATATTTGATTCGCTTGGCCTTGGCTCCACCCACTAAGGCCGTAAGTTCCTCCAGGGGAGCCTTGGCCACCTTCTCCACCGTGCGGAAGTGGCGCAGGAGGGTGGTGATGGTCTTGGTGCCGATCCCCTCGATCTGCTCCAACTCACTGTGGATAAAGTCGCGGCTGCGTTGCTGGCGGTGGAAGGTGATGCCGAAACGGTGGGCTTCGTCGCGAATATGGCAGACCACCTTCAGCGGCTCACCCGTACGCGAGAGGTAGTAGGGCATCGGATCATCGGGATAGAAGATCTCCTCGATACGCTTGGCCAACCCCACAATGGGGACCCGATCGGCAATTCCCAGTTCACAAAGCACGGCATAGGCACTCGAGAGCTGCCCCTTGCCACCATCCACAATGATCAGGTCGGGGAGTTCGTCACCCTGCTCCAACAAGCGTGAGTAGCGGCGAAAGACGATCTCCCGCATCGAGGCGAAGTCATCGGGGCCCTCCACGGTCTTGATGTTGAAGTGGCGATACTCCTTGCGTGCGGGCTTTCCATCCCGAAAGACGACACACGAGGCCACGGGGTGAGTACCCTGGAGGTTGGAGTTGTCGAAACACTCGATATGGCGCGGCGGTCGATTGAGGCGCAACTCGCGCTGCATGGCGGCCATCAGGCGATCGGTGTGACGATCCGGATTTCGGATCTCCATATTTTTGAGCTGTTCGGCACGGTAGATACGGGCACTCTTCTCCGAGAAGGCCAACAGTTCAAGTTTCTCGCCACGCTTGGGCACCGTAAAGGTTACCCCATCGAAGAGCAGGGTGGTGGAGGGCAGGAAGGGAACAATCACCTCTCGACAGAGCTTCCCCTCGGCCACGGCATCCACTGCATACTGAATACCGAGTGTCAACAGATCGGCATCCTCGGCCTCCACCCCGACCATCAGACGCGAGGTGTGCACGCCGACGATCGAACCGTGACGAATACGCACGAAGTTGCAATAGGCCACCTCTTCGTCGCGCAGGAGCGAGAAGATATCCACGTCGACAATCTTGGCACTCACCACCACCGATCGGCTCGAGTAGTTATCCAGCGCATCGAGGCGCTGCTTGTAGCGCTGTGCCTGCTCAAACTTCAACTCCGCAGCCAGGAGTTGCATCTGCTCCTCCAGGTAGTTACGCACGGGGCGCAGGTCGCCCCGCAGGATCGAGCGGGCCAACTCCACATCCCGGGCATACTCCTCGGGGCTTTGGGCACCGACACAGGGGGCCTTACAATTGCCCAAGTGGTAGCGCAGGCAGACCCCATACTTCCCGCGTCCGATAGCGGCCTCGGTGAGGTTCAGCCCGCAGGTGCGTAGCGGGATCACCTCCCGAATAAACTCCAGCACGCTGCGCTGCATCGAGATCGAGCCATAGGGCCCGAAGTACTCCGATCCGTCGCGCACTAAGCGGCGGGTGGACTGGATGCGGGGGTAGGGCTCGTGGCGCAGCACGATCCAGGGGTAGGTCTTATCATCCTTCAGTAGGATGTTGTAGCGTGGTTGCAGACTTTTGATTAGGGAGTTCTCCAAGAGCAGAGCATCGGTCTCGCTATCCACCACGATATGGCGAATCTCGACGATCTGTTTGACCAGTACCCGCACCTTGGCCGAGTGCTCGCGGCTCTCGACAAAGTAGGAGGCTACGCGCTTACGCAGCGACTTGGCCTTGCCCACATAGATAATCGTACCGCTGCGATCGACGAACTGATAGACCCCCGGGCTCAAGGGCAAGAGCACCACCTGCTCCTTTGGCGAAAGGGGCTCTACGGAGCTATCCGGCAGGGAGTGAGAGGGGGTCTTCCTATTCATTGCCACAAAAATAATAAAAAATATTGATTCTTTTTGCTCCAATATTGGTCAAAAACCATTAACTTTGTCATTTGCAAGGAGTAAGCTCGGTATTTTACGCCTCATTTTTACACACCCAAAACCCAAACATCATGAAAAAGCTGCTATTCTTTCTGCTCTTTTTTGCGCTTATTGCCGTCTCGTGCGTTGACGAGCAATACGACCTCTCCAAGGTCGAGAGCGACAACATTGCCATTGGCAACGACGAGAGTGAATTTCGGATGCCCCTGACTCGCCTGAGCATTCATGTCGAGCAGCTCATTGCCAAGAGCGAGGAGGGTGAAGTAACCATCTTAGAGACCTACAACGAGGCCGACATCTGGCTCCCCACCGAACTACCCGGCGGAGTAGACTACGTGGAGGTGGTACGCCTGAGTGAAGATGAGGCCTACCTGCGTTCGATCCTCGACGCCCTCTTTGCGGAGATGCGCTCGAGCGAGAGCAAGCGCATGGAGGTCTGCTCGTTGATCGCCACCTCCTACCGCGAGGAGTTCATCTCACTCCTGACGGCTCATATTCCGCAGGGGGTTCTCGACCCCATCTTGGCTGCCGATACGGCTGAAGCCGCCGAGCTGATTGCCAACCTCTTCCTCAACAACGAGTGGCAGGAGCAGGTCGTTGACGGTATCACCGAGATTGCCGAATACCATATCTGCGACATGCAGGTCGACGATGTGATCTACGAGATTCCCGACCTGGGACTCTCGGCCGATGTGGAGAAGATGATTCTCGATAACCTCGACCCGATCGAGGCAGAACCCGCCATCAACGCCCTCTACCTCTATGGCGCCATCGACTGCGAGCTCCCCTTCCAGGTGCAGTTGCAACCCTACTTCGAGGGAACGCATGTGGCCTTCGGCACCCTGCATGTCGGCCACGATTATACCCCGATTGACGAGGTACGCATCTCCTCGGACGACATGCAAACCATCTTGGGCGGCACCTGCCTCCACATGCCCGTTTTGATCGAGCGCTACTACCCCCATATCGGGATCAGCCACGATCAGGTGATTCATGTGAATACCTCGCTGCGTAAAATCGGAAGTCTGCAACTCTAATCCCCGACAACCATGAAAAAGCTATCCATACTGCTCTTGTCCCTGATCGGCTGCACCACACTCATCGCCCAAAACCCCACCACCTACTTCATGGAGGGATCGCCGTTGCGTAGTCAGTGGAACCCCGCCTTTGCCCCTAATCGCGGCTATTTCAATATCCCCGTTGCGGGCGGTATTCAGATCGGCACGACGGGCAACCTCTCGCTCGACCAACTCTTCTATCCTGATGGTAACGACAACCTAAAACTGCTCTTTGACAGTAGCATCTCGCCCTCCACGGCCCTTAGCGGGCTCGAACCGATGAACTATCTCTCGCTCTCCACCCGGGTAAACCTGCTCGGCTTTGGCGCCTACTTCAAGGATAAGCGCTCCTTCTGGGCCTTCGACCTGAACCTGCGCGGCCACATCGAGGGCGAACTCCCCTACGAGCTCTTCGATTTCATGAAGAGGGGCAACTCCACCACGATCTCCGACATGGGAGCCTCCATGGAGGGTCTCCTCGAGGCCGCCTTCACCTACTCATTCCCGATCAAGAAGAAGGTCTATCTCGGCGTACGCGGCAAGTTCCTGGTGGGAGCCTCACGTGGTGAGATGCGTTTCGAGAGGATTGATGCCCGCATGGGAGAGGATCGCTGGTATGCCCACGCCCGGGGATCACTCTCGCTCTCCGGCATGATCCCCTCCACGCGTCTGAGCGAAGAGGGCACCCTGATCTTCGACACCGACGACATGATGGGCGACTTCTCCATCCCGGCCGGCTATGGCTTCGGCTTCGACGTGGGGGTAACCTATGACCCGATCCCCAACCTGCAACTCTCCGCCTCGGTGAGCGACCTGGGCGTGCTCTTCTGGTCAAAAAAAGCGACCTCCGCAGGCCACATCAACGAAGAGATCGAGTTTACGGGTGTGGAGAGCGACGCGGCCGGCAATGTTATTCAACCCGAGTTCGACCTTGACGAGTTGGAGTTTGCCGTCGACCCCGCATCGGGCCTTAGCCGCATGTTGCGCCCCACGCTTGCAGCAGGTGGCGAGTACAACTTCCTCAAGCGCCGTATCGGCCTGGGACTCTTCTACTCGGCCCGTTTTGGTGAGTACAAGACCCTGCACAACGTAACCTTTGCCGCCAACTTCCGTCCCCTGAAGTGGTTGCACCTCTCGGGTAGCTACTCCTTTATCGACAACCGCGGCAGTGCCGTGGGCCTCGCGCTCAACATCTGCCCGAAGGGGATCAACCTCTTTGTCGGCACCGACATTCTCCTGAGCAAGAAGAGCCCGCAGTGGCTCCCCATCAGCCAGAGCAACATGAACATCACCTTCGGCCTCGCAGTGCCGATGGGCCGTACGGGTCAGCGCCACGAGTAAACCCGTTTCCCGACAACCTCAAGGGAGGAGCCTGCCGGCCGTGGCTGTCTCCTCCCTCTTTTTTTGTCATCCGACCGAGGCCCGATCGGCCCGATCGGCGGAAAAATTCTCCCTTTCGTCTTTTCCCGCCAAAAACGACAACCCGCGCCATACACTGGCACGGGTTTTGTCCGTTATGAGGGCAACTGCGGCAGAACCGCAGTGAGGTTTCTTCATTTATTTAAGTTTGGGTTAGTAGTTTAGGAGGGGAAACCCTCCGAGGTAGGCGGCAGTTGGGAAACTCCCGCCTATTTTTGTACCCCCTCCTAAACTCCTTTCAGCGTGTGGCGCCTCGGCAGACTTGTCTGCGTGTTGTGTGGCAGCCATTGTTGCTACGCAACAACGACAACAAATTAGACCGCCATATCTCAAACAAGTTTGGATATGGCGGTCTAATTTCTTCTCTAAACCTTGCGGTTTAATGCCTGCCCCACCCAGCTCCGGTCTGCTCTCGACTGCTGCCGCCGTTAGTAGTTTTATTGGTGCTTACGCAGTTATTTTTATGGGGAAACCCTCCGAGGTAGGCGGCAGTTGTGAAACTCCCGCCTATTTTTGTACCCCCTCCTAAACTCCTTTCAGCGTGTGGCGCCTCGGCAGCGTCGGTTCAGCCTATGGCGATATGGCAAAGTAAAATGGATTCCCCGCTCTTTTCCCGTTTGCGAGGTTTAAGTTAGGTGATCGTCTAATACCTGATTTTGAAGTTGTCGAGTACAGCTTTGTAGTTATCTTGTGCCGTTAAGCAGGTATCACGAAGATACTCCTTGATGCGAGGCCACTCACGAAGACCTCGATAGTAGAACATTTTGAGCTCCTCGGTAATGATGAATGGCACATGACCATTTGCCAAGCACTCCTTAAACATTACAAGCCTGCCAACACGACCATTGCCGTCCTGGAACGGGTGTATTGCCTCGAAGTGCTGGTGCAAGTCGATAATATCCTCAAACGACTTCTGTTTGATTGAGTTGTACTCTTTGAGCAATGCCTTAATCTCACGATGCACATCTTCAGGTGCAGTGGTCTCGTTGCCACCCACCTCGTTGGGTAAGCGTTTGTAGTCGCCAACGGTAAACCAATCTTTGCGACTATCCGAAGTGCCGGATTTGAGAATGGCGTGTAACTCCTTAATGAGGCTCTCGGTCAGTCGCTCCTCGGCTCGTTCAATGATAAGGTCGATGCAATGGAAATGATTAGTCGTCTCGATGATATCATCCACACGCACACTCTCACCTTCGATGCCGATGGTGTTGGTTTCAAAGATGTAGCGTGTCTGGTCGTGCGTCAAGCGACTACCTTCGATATGGTTTGAGTTGTAGGTAAGGTCGATTTGTGTCTTGTGATAGATGCCTCCTTTGAGCTTTGCCTCTTTCTCTTGGCGCAGAGCAATGAGCAGAGGCATTGCCTTGCGCAGACGAGGCTTGCGACCTGGCAACTCTGCATCAGCAGGGATATTCCAAGTCTTACCCACGAGGATTGCACCCTCAATCTTTCCGAGGGCGCAGTAATTACGCGCTGTACGCTCCGAAATGCCATACTTGGCAGCAAATACTGTAACAGAAATATAACTCATACACAAAAACTATCGGCAAGCTTTAGACCGATTTTCCGTGCAAATATAACATTTTTTTTGCCGATAACGGCAAATTATCCGTAATTTTCCAAATGTAAGATGCTATTTCCGAAAGCAAAATGGGGGGGTAATTTGCTACACCTTCAGGAAGATCTTTTGGCGGTAGAGGAAATAGAGGAAGAGCCAGCAGATTATAAGGTAGCCGCTCTGGAGGAGCAGGGTGCTCCAGTGGGGTGGCAGGTGGTCGGCTAAGCCGCCGAGGAAGAACTGCACAACCGAGAAGAAGGGCAGGATGCACTGTGCCATATAGATCGTAATGGAGTTCATCCCGACAACGCAGAGCGGTCGGGCCCAACCCCTATAACCGCGCACATCGATCAGGTGGTAGAAGAGCGCCAGCAGGGCAAGGCTGTAGGCCCCGACAACCAACACAAAGGAGCTTGACCACAGCATCTTATTGATCGG
Source organism: uncultured Alistipes sp. (assembly GCA_964600455.1). Lineage (GTDB taxonomy): Bacteria > Bacteroidota > Bacteroidia > Bacteroidales > Rikenellaceae > Alistipes. Next base: position 11,356 of record CAZRJU010000017.1, read on the forward strand.
GAACTCCACACTCCACAGCAGCCCTACGCCCAGCATTGCAGCTGCGGCCGCGAGCATCTTTCCCGTCTTGCGGCCGGGCGAATCGGTTTCGCTGCGGAGGTACTCCCCCGCGAAGATACCCAGCAGGGCCGTTACCACTGCGGGCAGCGTTGAGAGGAGCCCCTCGGGGTCGAAGCGGCCGCCATCGTAGATCAGCTCTCCGGGGGTGATCAGGCGGTCGACATACCCCACGATCGTACCGGACATGGTAAGCGGATCGGCCCCTGCGACATCGGGGGCCGGGATATAACACACCACAAGGTAGTATCCGACAAGGATGGCACCACCGATCACCAGGCGTGATTGGCGGCCGAAATGGATGTAGAGCAGGGCGGCGATCGCCCAAGCAATGCCTATACGTCCCAAGACGCTGCATACGCGCAGATGGGCGAAGTCAAAATGAAAGAGGCCGTTGTAGACGAGGCCGAGCAGAAAGAGTATTGCAACCCGTTGCAGGATCTTCCCATAGATCCGGCGGCGCGAGAGCCCCTTCTCGCAGGATTTTGCATAGGAGAAGGGAACCGAGACTCCGGCCAAAAACAGGAAGAGCGGAAAGATCGTATCGTGGTGGGTGAGCCCGTGCCACTCGGCATGGCGCATCGTTTGGGCCAACCAACTCGTCTCCCCCTGCTCAAAGAGCGAGCAGAGTGCAATCACAAGCGGGGAGAGCCCCATAATAAAGAGCATATCGAAACCGCGCAGGGCATCGAGTGAGCAAAGGCGCTGTTGCGCTTTGGGTTGTTTATTCTCTCGCATTGATGGAGCTTTTCAATGAGTCAGTATCGCCGATATCACTCCTCCTTAGGGAGGATCAGGTGGCGGGTGAGGCCGCCCCAGGGGTTGACCTCAAGGGGCTCGGTACGCAACAGGGTTTTCCCCTCATAGAGGCTCATACAGGCTGCAATGGTGGGTGTATCATCCACCTCCGAGCTCTCGGGAAGGGTGTGAGGTATAATATATAAGTAGGTATCGAGCCTTCGGCAGGGGCCACCCTCCAAGGCGATTCGGCGAGGCGGGCAACCGGTATCGACCGCCTCGAAATTCTCCGTGGCGTAGTGGCCGCAGCGCTCCCCGGCGTCGTCCAACCCCTCGGCCGTGATCACCACATGGCAACACCCCCAGCGGGGATCGTCGCTGCTAATCTCGATTCGGAAATGATGCAAAGGCTCCATAGGCTTCTTTTTCTAAGGCAAAGATAGGAAAAAGATTCTATCCGCCATCGCTGTTTTCCACTTTTATTCAGCGACATCAGCGAACCCTTTGATCGGGCCTTAGCCACGCCTTTCCTTTTCTGTCAACGGTAGAAAAAAAGCGTCAAAAAGGGAAAAAACTTGGTGATTAACCGAAAAATGCGTACCTTTGCGAACTAACTGCGTAAAAATGAACGTAGAAAACAACTTTTCAATCCCGTTCAAAGGGCTTAAACCGGGGGTTTATACCTATGATTTTAAGGTAGATAGCCAACTCTTTGAGGTCTTTGAGAGCCGTGAGGTGAAGCGAGGCGAGTGCCTCGTAAGGGTGGAGTTGCGCCGTTTGGAGACGATGCTCGATTTAGCCGTTGCCCTGCAAGGCAGTGTGGTGGTAGCGTGCGATCGTTGCCTTGAGGATTGCGTAATTCCGGTGGCCTACGAGGGGAATTTGGTAGTGAAGTTCTCCGACCAGGAGCAGGAGTATGACGGAGAGGTGCTGTGGCTGACGCCCGCCGACGATGAGTTGGCCTTGGCGCAGTACATTTACGAGAGCATCATCCTCTCGCTGCCCTACCAACGCGTTCATCCCGAGGGGGCCTGCGATCCCGAGATGATGCGCCGCTTCAAGATCGTTACGAGCGAGGAGCTGGAGCGCATGGAGGCAGCAGCCGAGTCATCGAGCGAGGCCTCAACCCTCTCCGAGGAGGCACAAAGCAAACTCTCGGCCCTGAAGGCGCAGATGGAGAAGCAACAATAAATAAGCTTCAAGAGGAGGGAGAAAGGATTAGCACCCAAGGGGTTACCCTATTGACCCCACACAATCCCGCCTCAAAGAAGCAATACGAAATAAAGAAAAGCGTTAAACTTAAAAAAATAGATTGAAAAATGGCACATCCTAAACACAAAGTGTCGTCGACCCGTCGCGACAAGAGAAGAACCCACTACAAGGCAGTGGTTCCCACGGTAGTTGTTTGCTCGAACTGCGGTTCGGCCGTTCTCTACCACCGCGTATGCCCCGAGTGCGGTTTCTACCGCGGAAAGCTGGCGATCGAGAAGAAAGCCGCCGAGTAGTTTTGACTTGGTAGTGTTGCACGAGCGCCCGGCGCTTGTGCAACACTTCTAATTAGCAGATGGGATTTCGGTTCAAAAGTGGTCATTCCTACCAGAAAATAAACCATTTAGAACAAGCGGAAAACCCGTAAAGTATTAACACCCAACCCTTTTAGCATTATGATCAAGATTGGTGTAGACGCCATGGGTGGTGATTATGCCCCCGAGGCTGCCGTTAAAGGTGCAATCATGGCACTCGACGAGATCGGTCGAGAGAGCCGCATCGTGCTCTTCGGTGACGAGGAGAAGATTCGGGCCATTCTGGCCGCCGAGAATTGTCCGGCCGAGAAGTTCGATATTGTGGCCACAACCGAGGTGATCGAGATGGGAGACCATCCCGCCAAAGCCTTCCAGCAGAAGAGCAATTCGAGCATCACCGTAGGCTTTGGCTACTTAGCCAAGGGGCTGATCCAGGGCTTTGCCAGTGCAGGTAGCACGGGCGCCATGATGGTTGGCTCGATGTATGCCCTGAAGCCGATCGAGGGGGTTATCCGCCCCACGATCACGACCCTGGTCCCCACCATCACGGGTCGTCCCGCACTGCTCGTGGATGTAGGTTTGAATGTAGACTGCAAGCCGGAGGTATTGGTGCAGTATGGCCTGATCGGTTCGATCTACGCGCAGTCGGTGTTGGGTATCGAGAATCCCCGCGTCGCCGTGTTGAACATCGGTGAGGAGGAGGCCAAGGGAAATGCCCAGGCCAAGACGACCCACGAGATGATGAAAGAGGAGAAGCGCATCAACTTCGTGGGCAACGTGGAGGGTTCGCACATCTTCTCGGGCAAGATAGCCGATGTGATTGTCTGCGACGGTTTCGTGGGCAACATCGTGCTGAAGATGGCCGAAGGTCTCTACCGCATCAACAAAGCGATGGGTGGCAACAATAAATTCTGGGAGGCAATGAACTACGAAAACGTAGGCGGCACCCCCGTATTGGGCGTTAATGCCCCCGTGGTGATTGGCCACGGCGGCTCCTCGCCCTTGGCCATCAAGAGCATGATCCGCACCACGGAGCAGGTAGCCTTAGCTAACTTCCCCACCCGCTTGAAGGAGGTATTCCAAAACTAAACGTTACATGATGAAGAAAATTACAGCTGCGATTACGGGTGTTGGGTGCTGGTTACCCGACTATCTGTTGACCAACGAGGAGCTCAGCCAGATGGTGGACACCTCGGATGAGTGGATCATGACCCGTATCGGTATCAAGACCCGCCACATCCTCAAAGGCGAGGGCTTAGGCACCTCCTACATGGGAGCTCGTGCCATCAAGAACCTCTTGGATAAGACCCATACCAATCCGATGGATATCGACCTGGTGATTTGTGCCACGGTTACTCCGGATATGTTCTTCCCCTCGACCGGTAACCTGATTGCCGATCAGGCCGGTTGCAAGAATGCCTTTGCTTACGACGTATCGGCGGCGTGCAGCGGCTTCCTCTTTGCCCTCACCACCGGTGTCCAGTTCATCGAGACGGGCTTCTGCAAGAAGGTGATCGTTGTGGGTGCCGATAAGATGTCGTCGATTGTCGACTACAAAGACCGCAACACCTGCCCGATCTTTGGTGACGGTGCTGCCGCCGTTCTGTTGGAGCCCGACAAGAATGGCTACGGAGTTCTCGACTCGGTACTCCACTCCGACGGCTCGGGCGAGATGCACCTCCACATGAAGGCCGGCGGTTCGCGCTATCCTGCCTCGAAGGAGACTCTCGAGAAGAACTGGCACACCATCACGCAAGATGGTCAGGCCGTCTTTAAGGCTGCCGTATCGAATATGGCCGACGTGTCGGTTGAGATCATGGAGCGCAACCACCTCAAGTCGGAGGATATTCGCTACCTGGTACCCCACCAGGCCAACCTGCGCATCATCGACGCCACGGCCCGCCGCATGGGTATCGGCCGCGAGAAGTGCATGATCAACATCGACCGCAACGGTAACACGACGGCCGCCACGATCCCCTCGTGCCTCTACGACTACGAGAACGCATTGCGCAAGGGCGACAACCTCGTACTTGCCTCGTTTGGCGGTGGTTACACCTGGGGCGCAGTCTATGTAAAGTGGGCCTACGACGGTAATAAGGTATCGGAGTAATCCCGCAAAGAGAGAAAAGCCCGCTTTTAGCACCAAAACGGCAGGAGACTTGTGAGGTTTCCTGCCGTTTCCCTTAAAGAAGAGAGATCATGATCATATACGAAAAACAAGTGCTGGCCAATGGGCTGACGGTGGTGGTAAACCGCGACCGCCAATCGAAGTTGGCCGCCGTTAACCTGCTCTACAAGGTGGGAGCCCGCAACGAGCACCCTGCCCGCACGGGGTTTGCCCACCTGTTCGAGCACCTGATGTTCCGCGGCACACACCTCATTCCCGACTTCGACACGCCCGTGCAGATGGCCTGCGGCGAAAATAACGCCTTCACGAACAACGACTATACGGACTTCTATATCACCCTGCCAAAGGACAACATCGAGACGGCCCTCTGGCTGGAGAGCGACCGCATGACGGGACTGGCCCTCACGGAGGAGGCCCTCTCGACGGAGAAACAGGTGGTCATCGAGGAGTTCCGCCAGCGTTATCTGAACCAACCCTACGGGGATCAGATGATGCTCCTGCGCTCGCTCTGTTACCGCGAACACCCCTACCGCTGGGCAACCATCGGGCTTAAACCCGAGCACATCGAACGGGCCACCTTAGAGGAGGTTGAAGCCTTCTATCGCCGCTACTACCGCCCCTCCAACGCCATTCTTTCGATCTCGGGCGACTTTGCTCCCGACGAGATGATTGCCCTCGCGGAGAAGTGGTTTGGCGGGATCGAAGTGCCTGGGAGCACGACAAGCGACACAATCCCGACGGAGCCCGAACAGTTGGAGGCCCGCCGCCTGGTGGTGGAGCGCGAAGTCCCCGCCACCTCCATCATGATTGCCTTTCCGATGGGCGACCGCCTCTCGGAGGAGTTCTACTTAGGGGATCTGCTCTCGGATCTGCTGGCCGGAGGAGATTCGGCTCGGCTCTACGACCGCCTGGTGCGTCAACGCCGCCTCTTCGCCTCGGTCAATGCCTACATCTCGGGGAGCCTTGATCGCGGGCTCTTTATCCTGAGCGGGCAGCTCTTCCCCTCGACCACGGAAGCCGAGGCCGAAGAGGCCCTCTTGGAGGAGGCTCGTCGCCTGAGCGACCCCACCGAGATCACCCCCTATGAGATGGAGAAAGTAAAAAACAAGTTTGAGGCCAACACCCTCTTCGGAGAGCTCAACGTCATGAATAAAGCGATGAATATGGGCTTCTATGAGATGTTGGGCGATCTGCCGCTGATCAACCGCGAGGTGGAAATCTACCGCTCGATCACCCCCGACCGAGTGGCCGACTTCTGCCGACGCACCCTCCAAAGCCACCGAAGTTCCACCCTCATATACCGTGCAACGTCATGTTAGAGAGACCCGCCATTGTGATTCCCGACCGCCTGGAGGTGGCACGGGCCGAAACCAAGGAGCTCGCCGGAGGCATGAAGCTCCACCTATTGCGCAGCAACGAGTTCGAGGTGATTCGACTCAGCTTTGTGGTACATGCCGGTTCGGTGATGCAGAAGGCCCCCTTTGTGGCGGGAGCCACGGCCAATCTGTTGGCCGAGGGAAGCGAGCACATGAGCGGGCATGAGATTGCCGAGCGACTCGATTACTACGGCTCCTTCTTCGAGGTGAGTCTCGACCGCGACTACGCCTATATCAGTTTCTGCTCGCTGAGTAAATACCTGCCCCAGACCTTGGAGGTGGTAGGCGAAATACTGCTTCACCCTACCTTCCCTGAGCAGGAGCTGCGCAACTACTGCGAGAAGCGTCGCCAGCAACTCGCCGTCGAGCGTCAAAAGGTGGATATGATCTCACGCGAGGCCTTTGGGCATCTGCTCTTTGGCGAAGGGCACCCCTACGGAGCCACCTACCCCGAGGATGACTACCTCAAGTTGGAGCGCGAGCAGCTGATCGACTTCTACCACCGCCACTACACCCGCGGCAACTGCTTTGTGGTCTGCAGCGGCCGTATCACCGCCGAGGACGAGGTGGCGATCGAGGCTCTCTGCAACCGCCTGCCCGAGGGGGAGGCGCTGAAGCGTGAACTCCCCACCCCGAAGAGCGATCGCTGTCGGCTCGTGGAGCGTTCCGAGGCGCTGCAATCGGCCATCCGTATCGGCCGTCTGCTCTTTCCGCGCACCCACCCTGATTTTGTGGGGATGCAGGTGGTGGCAACCCTGTTGGGGGGCTACTTTGGGGCACGGTTGATGCAGAATCTGCGTGAGCGCAACGGTTTTACCTACGGAGTGGGGGCGACGGTTGTCAACTTCGAGCAGGCCGGCTACTTCATCATCGCTACGCAAGTGGGGGCCGAGTATACCGAGGCGGCCCTGCGTGAGATCGACTTCGAGATCGCGCGCCTTTGCGAAGAGCTTGTTCCGGAGAGAGAGCTTGCCCTGGCCCGCAACATCCTCACGGGCGAGATGATGCGCATCCTCGACGGCCCCTTCGGCATTGCCGACGTGACGATCGAAAATATCCTCAGCGGCCGCGATAACCGAGCTGTGGAGGAGCAACTGCGGGAGATCCGGCAAATCACCCCCGAGCGTATCCGCGAACTGGCTCGACGCTACCTTCGGGCAGATATGCTCTCCAAAGTGGTGGTCGGCCGCGGCATAACGAGCGTAGATCTCGCCCACGAAAAGCGTTTGTAAAACCGCTTTCGACAAGACTAATCCCCCGAATTGGCAAAATTTACAGCTATTTTGTTAGAATTTAACAGCAAAAAATCGCATTTTTTTTCTATCTTTGCCATTCGGAAGCCCTCTCGTTATGCTCCCCGATAGGTGAAGTTGAAGAAAGAGGAGCCCTTTTACGGGGTTTTATAACAGTGCATAGCATTAGGAAACAAACACTTACAAATATCTAAAACTTTCTTAAAATGGCAGAGAAGAAATTTATCACTTGTGATGGTAACTACGCTGCGGCTCATGTGGCTTACATGT
>CAZRJU010000018.1:0-18502 GCA_964600455.1 uncultured Alistipes sp.
CTGGTTCAGAGCATCTGCCTTACAAGCAGAGGGTCGGGGGTTCGAATCCCTCAGCTCCCACTAAAAAGACGACTTCTTTTAGAGGTCGTCTTTTTTTGTCTCTTGCGCCAAACTGCGAACACCGCCTTGAGTGGCAAGAGCAGCCGGGAATAGGGGGATGGGAGTGATGGGGAGCCCGGGAGGAAATTCAAAATTCAAAATTAAGCAACTTTTTTTGCTTTTCTGCTGCTGCTGCGCCTCGGCAGTTCAAAATTATTTTTGGTAGTGCCTACATGAAATTGGGGCGGATGGTTCCGCTTACAAATCGAAAAATCATTTTTTGCATTTTAGAGGAGCAAATTCACACTCAAAAGAGGAGGGCTCGGATGGGTAGTACTTAGAGTACGTCCCATTCGAGCCCAACGACTGCAAGGGCAAATTTGCCCTATAAAATCAAAAAATTACATTCCCCAGTTAGGATTCTGCTTACACTGCGTCATCAGGTCGAGATCGCGCTGCGGGATAGGAAGCAACTCGTGACGACCCTCCACGGTATAGCGGATAACGGAGTAGTTGGCCCCCTCATACCAGTTGAAGAGCTCCTGAGCGGTGTTGAGCAGCGAGGAGTAGTAGATACCCCAACGGATAAGATCCTGCTTGCGGTGGCCCTCGAAGCAGAGCTCATAGGCACGCTCCTGACGAATAGCCTGACGCAAGCCCTCCTGATCCAGACCGGTGATATCATGGTTGTTATCGCCAAAGCCGCGACGACGCACGATATTGAGCGCCTCGAAAGCCTCTGCCTGGGGGCCCTTCCACTCGTTGAGTGCCTCGGCATAAAGCAGCAGCACATCGGAGTAGCGGAGGATATACCAGTTGACGTTCGACTTATCGTTGTTAATCAGCGCATTGGCCTGAGCCACATACTTCTCGGTATCCCACTTGGCAGGGGTGAAGAGTTGGTAAGCCTTCTTGTGCTTATCCTCCATCTCTGCGCCTTCGGCCGGCGGGGTTACACCCTGCTGCTCGAAGTAGGTGAGTTTACCATCGGTATTGATCGTACCCGAGGAGTTGGAGTAGCCATAGCGGTAGTTGGCAATCGAGAGTTCGCAGCGGGGGTCGCCCAACTTCTCCCACTGGCCCGTGAAGTTGTAGGTAACCTTCCAGTTACCGGCGTTGCGACCTCGCACACCGGCCACAGCGGTAGCTACCACACCGTTCCACTTGCCGATACGGCCTACGCAGTCGCTACCCTCCAAGCCCGTAGGCGAGTAGAAGGAGACCTCGATAAGGCTCTCGTTGGGATCCCAAATGCCGTTGGCCGTATTTCGCCATACCTGCTCGTAGTCGCTGTTGAGCTGATGCTTGCCCGACTCCACAACACGCTGTGCAGCCTTGGCAGCCTCCTCCCACTTCGTCTCATCGCAGAGGGGATAGCCGGCCCAGGTGGCATACACCTTGGCCAGAAGGCCGAGGGCGGCGCCCTTCGAGAAACGATAGGCGTTGTTGGCACGGTAGGTATCATCCTGCGCCCAGGGCAGCACCTCGGCAGCATACTTCAGATCGGCCTCGATAAAGGCGTAGACCTCCTCGGGAGAGGCCTGCACATACTCCGTAGCGAGTTTGCGCGAATCGGCCGTCGAGGTCATCAACACCACATTGCCATACCAGCGCACGAGGTCGAAGTAGTAGAGGGCACGCAGCGCACGGGCCTCTGCCAAGTAGATCTCGGCCAACAGGCGGTCGCTATCGCCCCAACCGGTCATACGCGCCGATACGGTCTCGATAAAGTCGTTGGCATCGTAGACGGCGTTGTAGAGCTCGGCCCAGGTGGTGGCAATCTCGGTGGTCGAGGGGTTGTGCGAGTTGGTGGGGATCACACGGAAAGAGGTGTTACCACTACCCTCGCACTGCGCGATATCGGTCGAGATCGTGAAGAGCAACGAGAGGTGGTAGGAGTAGAGGCCTTCGGTCGAGAGGTGGCGGTAGACACCCAGCAGCACATTTTCGGCCTCCTCGGAGTTGGTTACATAGTTCTCCTTGCCAACCTCGGTAAAGGACTCCTCGGCAAGCGTATCATCGCACGACGAGAAGAGCAGGGCAAAGAGCGGAAGGATAAAAAATATCTTTTTCATGTTGTTCATCGGCTAAAGGTTAGAACGAAAGGTCAATACCAAAGGTATAAACGCGGCTCTTAGGATAGGCACCCCAGTCCAGACCCGGCGTCATCGGGTTCGACGAGAGGACACTAACCTCGGGGTCGTAACCCGAGTAACCCGTTACGCAGAAGAGGTTCTGGGCCGTGAAGTAGAGACGCAGCTTGTTGACATAGAACTTGCGCGTCCACTTCTGCGGGAAGGTGTAACCGAGCGTGAGGCTCTTCAGACGCAGGAAGGAGCCATCCTCCACGAAGCGCGAGTAGAGCTCATTCTTCACATAACCATCCCAAGCCGGAACCGAGTTCGAGGCGTTGGTCTTGGTCCAACGGTCGGCCACCTCAGCCATCATGTTCGAGCGCTGATCCTGCGACTGCGAAGCGTAGAGGCGCGTGGCGTTGTAGATGTCGTTGCCGTAGTTGAACTGGAACATGAAGCTGAAGTCGATACCCTTATAGGAGAGGGTGTTGGTCAAACCGCCATACCACTCGGGCGTACCGTTACCGATGGCCGTACGGTCGTTGGTCGTGATCACGCCGTCACCGTCGATATCACGATACTTCACCATACCGGGCTGCACGGCACGACCTGCGTGATCCGTGATGTCGGTTACACCGGGCTTGAGCTGCATGGCACCCGTGGCGGCATCCACCGTAAAGTCGGAATCCTGGTAAACGCCATCGAAGACGTAGCCGTAGATCTGACCCAGCGAATTACCCACCTTGGCCATATAGTCGTAGCCCTTGTACTCGGAGTTCCAGCCGGCCGAAGCGTAGTAGACGTCAGCGCCGTCAGCCAACTGACGCAACTCGTTGTGGATAAAGGTGATGTTGAAGTTGGTCGTCCACACAAAACCCTTCTTGGTCTGGAAGTTGGTCGAGTTGATCGAGAGCTCGAAACCGCGGTTGCGGATCTTACCCACGTTCTGCCACTGCGACTGGAATCCCGACACATACGCCTTGTTGGCCGCCATCAAAAGATCCTTCGTATCCTTGATAAAGTAGTCGGCCGTGATGTTCAAGCGGTTGCGCAAGAAGCCCACATCCACACCGACGTTAGTCGACTGCGAGGCCTCCCAACGCAGGTCATAGTTGGCCAACTGCTTGGGCGAGAGGGCCGTTACGACGTTCGTGCCCCAACCATACTTCTCCTGGGTGTAGAGATCCATCGAGAGGTAGTTGGTGATACGGTCGTTACCCACCATACCCCAACCGGCACGCAGCTTTAAGTTGGAGATCACATCCTGCGACTTCATCCAACGCTCCTCCGAGATACGCCATGCGGCCGAGAAGGAGGGGAAGCAACCCCACTTGTGGTTGTCGCTGAATACGGTCGAACCGTCGGCACGTACCGTAGCGGTCAAGAGGTAGCGATCCTTATAGGAGTAGTTGGCACGGGCGAAGAAGGAGATCAGCATCTTCTCCGAGTAGGAGGAGTTTACCTTCGAGGGGGTAGCACCCAGGCCTAAGTTGTTGTTGCCGAGGTTATCGAAGGGGAAGTCGGTAGCCTGACCCAGGAGATACTCCGTGCTGCGGAAGGTGGTCTCCTGACCGAGCATGGCCTCGATCGAGTGGCCCGAGTCGGTCTTACGTTTCCAGGTCAGGGTGTTGAAGTTGGCCCAACGCAAATCGCGCGTCATCTGGGTCGAACCATAGGGGGTCTGACCGTTACGGTAGGCCTCCTTCGATCCGTCGTGATAGAAGATGTAGTTACGCGTGTTGGTCGTCGAATAGGTACCGGCCGTACGGAACGTAAAGCCCTTACCGATGTTGATCGAGAGCGAGAGGTTGGCCGACCACATCTCGGCACGCTTCTCGTTGGTTACCGACTGCGCCTGCACGATGGGGTTCACCTGCGAGAGCGACTCCGAGGACTCCAACTCGAGCGGGTCGATGGCCGAGGCGAGAAGCTCGGCATCGGTCATGCGCAGACCACCCGTGGGGCGGGCACGCAGAATCTGGCCCAACATGTTGAAACGGCCGCCATCACCCGAGGTGCCGACACCACGCTTATCCGTATTGGCATAGTTCAACGTGGCATCCATCGTTACACGCTTCGAGATCTTCTGGTTGATACGCATCTTGGCCGTGATCTTGTTGTAGGCCGAGTTGGTGAAGATACCGTTCTCCATAAAGTCGGAGAAGGAGAACGAATACTTGGTCTTGTCCGTACCACCCGACACCGAGACGTTGTGATCCTGCGACCAGGTGGGGCGGAAAGCCTCATTCTGCCAGTCGATACCGGCTACACCGATATAGTCGTCAATAGACTGGTAGCGAGCCTCGGGGTCGTTCTTGAAGTAGGTTTCGCCAAACTTATCGGGCCATGCCTCCACCTGCAAGCCTACAAACTCGTAGGGGGTCATCAGGTCGAGCGTCTGGGCGATCTGGCGGTAGGAGGCCGAGCCGTTGTAGGTAACCACCGGACGGCCGATCTTACCCGACTTGGTGGTGATCATCACAACGCCGTTGGCGGCACGCGAACCGTAGATGGCGGCCGACGAGGCATCCTTCAAGACCTCGAAGGTCTCGATGTCGGAGTTGGCCACATGGTCGATATTGTCCACCTGGAAGCCATCGACGATGTAGAGGGGCGAGGCATCACCGTTAACGGTACCCACACCACGAATCTTCACATCGAAACCACCACCCGGCGTACCATCGGCTGCCGTGATCTGCACACCGGCAATCTGGCCGCCGACAGCCTCCAACACCGAGCCCGAGTGATACCCCTCGATATCCTCCGAGGATACCGAAGCCACCGAACCGGTCAAATCGCTACGCTTCACGGCACCATAACCTACGACCACAACCTCCTCCATGATGTTATCATCGGGAACGAGCGTTACGTCGAGCGTCGTCTGGCTGTGTACCTCGATCTGCTGCTCCTTGTAACCCAAGTAGGAGAAGACCAACACGGCCCCCTTCTTTACCGAGAGGGTATAGCGACCGTCGATATCGGTCGACACGCCCTGCGTGGTGCCGCTCACGATGACGTTGGCACCAATGGCGGGTTCGCCATTCTCGTCGAGAACGCGACCCGTAATTCGATTCTGAGCCTGCACCCCGAAGGTGAGCACGAGGGCGAGAAGGGTCAAGACCCCTCTCAGCCCAAAGGCTCGCTTGAATATATTTTGCATAACTTTCATTGAGTTGAAACGGCTAATGATTAAAATTTCTCGTCAAACCAGATCCAGATCGGGAAGATCTGCGTACCCGTACCCGTGCCGGCCTCGGTATTGGCATAGGTTACCTGACCGATCAGGGCACCATTGGCGGCTACGTTGTTCTCGTCGATCCACTTGTTGGGGTTCACCACCAGGCGGTAGCCATCGGCATTGTCGATGTAAGCCAAGGCATTGGCCAAGTTGGCCTTGTTGTCGGTCCACGACATGGGGACACGAGCACCCGTATTCACCGTGGCCGAACCAATTGCAGTGTAGTAGGCCGTCCACATCTGGTTCATGAAGCTACCCGCAGCTGCAGGTTGACCATCGCCATGGCTGGCCGGGCCGCCAATATTGTAGTAGTTGAAGTTACGACGGTAATCCATGAAGAAGCTCGAGAGGTCGATACCCAAAATCTCAGGCATCTCCGAGGTGATACCCTTGCGCGGGTTAACCTGGATAACGAAGGGGGTGTAGAGCACCGTGGCACCCGACGCAGGCATGAAAGAGAAGAAGACAGGTACCGTTACCGAGGTTTCACCCTCCTTGCCCTTACCGGCCGTAGCCGTTACCAGCACCAGACCACCGTTCAAAGCCTTCATTCCGGCAGGCGAGAGGACACCCGTTGCGGGGTCGATGGTCGTAGAGCCGCACTGATGCTTGATTACGACCGACCACTCCAACTCAACACCGGCCTTGGCATCGGTCTGCGGCGTAAGTTTCAAGGCCTTCATCTCATTGGCCGTCTCGCAACGATACTGGCTGGCATGGGTAGCGGGATCGAGGCCCAAGTTGTTTCCGTAGCGGATGTAGGTGAAGAAGTAGGGGTTCTCGATGATGTTGATCTTCAAGGCGGTCGTCACCTCATTCTTCGTATTGGCAGCCTTCACCACCACGGCATACTCACCCAAGGCGATCGTATTGCCCTTCGCGGCGGTAATCGTACCCGTAGCGGGGTCGATCGTGATCTGGCCCTCGAGTGCAGCGGGCACCTCGGCCAGCGAGAAGCTCACCTCGTCGCCCACCAAGCCGTCGTTCACAACAGCCTCGAAGCCCGTGCCCTGGATGGCCTCAACAGCCTCATAAGCGAAGGTTGCCCCATCAATAGGCTCGATATAGGCAATCACGTCGAGCGTGAAGGCCTCCATGAAATCGATCGTACCGTAGAGGTTCGAGGCCGTAACATCCACTACATAGTGGCCGCCAACAGGCAGCTCGGCATCCTTCTCCACGCTCAATACACCTGTCTCGGGGTCGATCGCGATCTTATCCGTCTCGGGGCTCACCGTCTTGATGGCAAAGCTCACCTCCTCGGGCGAACCCTTGAAGGCGGGAGCGTTGCTCTCATAGCCCATGTTGTACTCCATACGGCCCACGGCGGGGTTGTAGAGCAGCTCCAGGGGCTCGCTCGTTACCTTGATGGTTACCATATCCTCGTAGGTGGTCGAACCGGCATGGGTCGACACCTTCACCGGAAGGGGATAGATACCCGGGAGGATCTCCCCCTTGAAGTTGGCATTTACCGTAATTACACCACTCTTCGAGATCGAGAAGTACTCCTGGCCCTCGGGCTGGATAAGCGCCCAGCTGACAATCGTCACGGACTCACCCACGGGAGTTACCTCGATCTGTGCCTCGCTCGTCTTTACCTCGGCATAGGGGATCTCCAACAGCGACTGGCTCACCTCGATACGCTCGGGCTGTGCCGGCAGCATATTCACCACAAAGACATCCTCGAAACGGAAGGGCTGCGAACCCACCAGACAGGAGATCGAGAGTTTGTAGCAACCCGGCGTAAGGTGATCGGTGTTGGCGATCGTGATGGCACCCGTCGAGGGGTTGATCGAGAAGCAATCGGTCGCAAAGGCCTCGTCGTCGAGCTTCACCTTCGAGATCGAGAAGAGCGACGGGGTGTCTCCATAGGTGGAGGGGGCACCCGAAATGTAGTTCATCGAGGGGCCGATGTTCGACACCTCGGGGTAGTAGATCACCAGCGATGCACTCTCCTGCTCAAGGCCGTCGTCCTGACAGGCCACCAAGCCGAAGAGCCCGACAACCGCCAAAAGCAGCGCCGCGAGCGATCCCTTCAAAAAGTTAACGATCTTGTTCATATTATTATAATTGTATTATTTCTCCAAACCTGAGTTCACGTAGTTGTAGGTCTCGCCATTGACAGTTACATCCACGGCCATACGATCGGCAGTCCAGTTGCCGGAGAACTTGGCCGAAATCTCGGGCGTCGAAGCATCCGAGCAGGGATAGATCACCGTTACGAAGCGTACGGGAGCATCGGCCGCCTTCTCCACATTGAGGCGGTAGGCCTTACGTTTCACCTCCTCATTGATCGTGTTCGAGTAGAAGCCCTCACGCTCCTCGAAACTCATCGAAGCAGCATCCGTGAAGGTGCGAACCACGATGTTGTTACCATCCGAGAAGGTGGTGTGCATACCCATTGCCTCGCTGTCGAGCACAATGTTCTCCTCGCTCTCACCCGGGTGGAAGTTCAGATTCAGGGTGCCGTCGGCCGAGCCATAGGCCTCGTCAACGATCACATAGAAGCTCCCCTTGGTGTGGAAGATATGGCGGCGGTGCATCAACCCCGAGTAGGAGGGGTTCACCAGCACCAGCCGGTTGCTCTGACTTGCCTTGTGGTAGTCCAGACGCAACATCTCACCGCGGCAGGAGGTCATGTTGGCTCCACCGAGCGAGAGGGTGTTGTGGGCCGAGGTAGCTGCATAGCGGCTGCGGTTCGAGCCCGTATCGTAGGAGTAGCAACCCGAGTCGGGGAAGAAGTGACGACCCTTGTTGTAGAGCTCAAAGGTCATGTTGTCCCACTGCAAGTGCCACTGCTCCTTAGGGCTCTGGGTCGTGTTGGTGAGCACCATCATCTGGTCGTTCTTGGTCCAACCCGAACGCAACACATAGTAGCCGCAATCGGTAAAAGCCACCTTATCGAGCGTGGGCTGCGTACCCGAAGCACCCTCCGTGGCGAGCCACAGCAGCTCCTGATCCTCGGGGAAGAGCTCCACATAGCGGTTCAGGTTCTTCTTCAGTACCGACTTGGTCCAGGAGGTACTACGCGTATCGGCCATGTTGACCGACGAGTAGTTGGGATAGATCATCTGCATCACCACGTCGATCATCTTGCGCAAAGCCTCCTTATAGCTGTTGGGATAGGCCTCGCTACGGCCGTTGCTCTGTGCAAAGAGCATTGCCGAACGGAAATCCTCGATCGAGGAGACGTGGTACTGGAAGTCGCCATCCTTGAGCCAGCCATCGGCAAAATACTGCGACTCCACACAGTCGATCAGCACCGACGAACCGCTCTGGAGCCAGGCCTCGGCATTCTTCAGCTCAGGCAGAAGCACTCCGCTCTGCGAAACGGCCTGTGCCTGGGTGATCAGGTGGTTCGAGTCGGCCGAGTAGTTGGCCATGATATGATCAGCCTCCGAGGCCACGAAGCCCAGGAACTGCAACCAGAAGATGGGCGTGATGCTCTCGGCACCCTTTACATACTCCAAGACGGTGCAGTGGTCGATCAGGCGGGCAGCCACATCCAGCGATCGCCACGTCCAGCCATAGTTCTGCTGATCGGCGGGCAGGTTGCCGGGCCAAATCGAGAAGTTGATATCCATTGTGGGGCGGGGATTCTGCGCAAACCAATCGAGCAGCACCTCCATCCAACCTGCCACATACTTCTCATCCTTCGTCACGAAGTAGGTCTTGGCCTGCGGCACCATCCACATATGGCGGTGGAGCTGATAGCGAAGTTCCTGATCGCTCTTGGGCATCGTCTGCCAGTCGATCGTCCCCTCCTCGGTCATGAAAGAGTAGGGCTTCTTGGCGGCAGCATCCTCGTAGTAGTTCTTCACATAGAAGCGGAAGCCGTTCTCGCGCAGGGCGTAGTCGGCATAGAGCTGCTCATCGGCCGTTACCGAACTCAAATTCAGGTTGACATTGAGGTTCGTGATGTGGGTGCGACCACGGTAGTAGGCCAACACACGGTCGGCTGCCGTCAGGTAGTCGCCGGCCTCGTAAGCGGCCTTCACGGCCGAAAACTCGGGATAGTCCAAGTTGAGCACATCGAAGAGGGCGGGATCGATCCCCTCGTTCATCACCGAGGTAGCCTTTTGGGC
Source organism: uncultured Alistipes sp. (assembly GCA_964600455.1). Lineage (GTDB taxonomy): Bacteria > Bacteroidota > Bacteroidia > Bacteroidales > Rikenellaceae > Alistipes. The sequence continues at coordinate 9,438 of CAZRJU010000018.1, forward strand.
CCACTCCTCGGCACCCTTCATCTCGGGGAAGAGCACTGCCACGGCCTTGACACCGCGTGCCATCTCCTTGCGCAGGCTCTCCGAATCGTCGCTATTCTCAGCAAAGAGTTGAGCCTGCAACCAGTCGGTCTGCTCGTAGAGGCTCGCAAGGAAGGTGGCGATCCACTCGGGCGTGAAGTTCACCGACTGCATCGTATAGAGCATCACCGAGCCATAGTCGGCAATACGGCCGGCCACCTCCTCCTTACGCCAGGCATAGTCGTTGCTCGAGTAGGCTTCATCGGCTGCAAGTTGCTCCCGTACAAGGGGGTGCTTTGCGATCCAGTCGCCATGCAGCGCAACAAGCTCCTTCACGTAGGTCTCATCGAGGCTCGTACGGTAGGCCAAGGCCTGCGGCAGGAACCAGGCGTGACGGTGTACGCCATAGCGCGAAGCCTCCTCCCCCGAGGGGTTGAGGGCCCAATCCACCGCTTTGTCCTTCATCCAGCTGTGGGGAGCTCCGTCCGAACCGAGCGACCCCTCGATCCAGAGGCGGTAGCTATTCTTCGAGAGGGCCCAGTCGGCAATCTGCTGCTCGTCGGCCGTAATGGTGGGGCTGAGCAGATTCACGTCAGGGTGAGCCACCTCCGTACGGGCACGGTAGTACTCCAGGAGCGCCTTGGCGGCCAAGTAGTACTGGTCGGCCTCATAGTAATTCTTCACCGACTCTAAGCCGGGATAATCGAGATCAAGTGCGGAGAAGATCTCGGCATTGATCACCTCATTGGAGGGGATCTCAATGGTGCCGCCGGCCGAACCGCTCGTTCCGCCCGAGTAGGTCGAATCCTTCATACAGCCCGCCCAAAAGAGGGGAGCCGCCAGCAGGGCCAGCACCAAAACAGGTTGTAAAAATCGTTTCATATTGTTCATTAAGGTTTTCGTTAGAGGCTTTTGGGATCAATTCCACGCAACTCCAAATAGCGACGAATCGACTCCAGGAAGTAGTAGTCACCATAGTTCAGCGGCATATCGATCTCGCTGTTGGCGGGCAGGTGACCCGTGGCATGCATCAGCACAAAGCCGCCGTTCTCGCCCTTCTGAGCCAGATAGGCATCCGTCGAGAGGGCCATAAGCAGGGTCTCGGCATAGTCGAAGTAGCGCTGTGCAAGCTCACCCTCCACCAGGGTCGAGAGCTCCAAGAGGGCCGAAGCCATCACGGCAGCAGCCGACGTATCGCGCGGAGCATCCGGAATATTGGGAGCGTTGTAGTCCCAATAGGGAATACGATCCTCGGGGGTGTTGGGGTGGTTCATCACGAAGGCGGCAATCTTCTCAGCCTGCTCCAGATAGCGGGCCTCGCGTGTGAAGCGGTAGCACATCGTGTAGCCGTAGAGGCCCCAAGCCTGACCACGGGCCCAGGCCGAATCGTCGGAATAGCCCTGGAAAGTACCCTTCGACTCCACCGTACCGTCGTCGTTGTAGCTGATCACGTGGTAGGAGCTGTTATCCTCGCGGAAGTGGTGCTGCAGGGTGAGGTCGGCATGGCGTACAGCCACGTCGCGGTAGATCGGATCGCCCGTGTGGTTCGATGCCCAGAAGAGCATCTCGAGGTTCATCATGTTGTCGATAATAACGGGGTAGTTCCAACGACCGAAGTCCCACGAGCGGATCAGGCCGATCTCCTCGCGGCAGCGCGAGATCAGACTCTTGGAGGCCTCCACCACCGCCTCGGCCGAGGCAGCGTCACCCATGATCTGCTGCTGCATACCGTAGCTGCAGAAGACCATAAAGCCCAGGTCGTGGGTGCCGCGATAGAAGGGAATCTTCTCGAGACGAGCCGTGAAGTGCTCGGCCTCCTGCTTCAGGGTCTCATCACCCGTGAGCTGGTAACCGATCCAAAGCGATCCGGGGAAGAAGCCGCTGGTCCAGTCGTGAATACCCACACCGCGAACACAGCCCTGCTTGTCGGGGAACGAGCGAGGGAAGAGGCGCGAGGTATCCTGCTGATCGGCAAAGTTGGCGGCGCTGAGGTGCAGCTGATGATCGGCTACCTCAATGGCTCGCTTCAGAGTCTCAAGTTTGACATCTGCGGGCCGGCTGCAGGAGCTCACTCCGAGGAGCAGAAGCAGAGAAAAGAGCCCGAAAAGGGGTGTCGAAAATCTTTTCATAAGTGTTTTAGGTTGTTAGTTTATAAATTTTTTAAGAAATTACGCGGTTTTTTCTATACAAAAATAATATTTTCATCTAATATATGGTTGTGAGAATTGGACAATTTATTATTAAGGGAGAACAAACGAATTTTAATTTTGTCCAACCGCTATCATTTTTGTCCATCCGGTACGCCACATACGCCATTTAACACCCCTTTTCGGCGAAAAAGCCGACGAAAGAGGGGCTCTTCATGGTGCGATTTCCCCTTTTTTTTCTATTTTTGCAATGAGGATCGCCCAAAGCCGGCACTCCCGACAAACAAAAAAGAAAAAACCATAACAAAATGAACTTTGAACTGCTCTTTTTAGGTAAAATCGGAGCCACCGAGCTGATTCTGCTCGTTCTCCTGGTCGTCATTCTCTTTGGCGGAAAGAAGATTCCCGAACTGATGCGCGGTCTGGGCCGTGGCGTGAAGGAGTTTAAGGACGCCGCAAACAAGGACTACACCGAAGAGGAGAACCCCAAGGAGAAGGGGGAGGAGAAGAAGGAGTAACCTCCTGTAAGGAGCGGCCAAAAGCAGCCCCATGGCAACCAACACCCCGTCCGAGATGTCGTTTGGCGACCATCTGGAGGCCCTGCGCCCCCACCTGGTTCGTGCCGTCGTAGCCCTCTTCGGGCTCTTTATTGCAGCCTTCTGCCTCAAGGAGTGGTTAGTGGAGGGGATTCTCTTCGGCCCCACACGAGCCGACTTCCCCACCAACCGCCTGCTCCATTGGATTGGAGAGCTGCTGGGTCAGGAGGCTCTCTTTGTTCCACAAAAAGTGGAGTTGATCAATACGGCCATGGCGGGGCAGCTGAACCTCCACCTCCAAATCTCGCTTTGGAGTGCATTCGTACTCGCCTTTCCCTACCTTTTATGGGAGCTGTGGCGCTTTGTTCGCCCCGCTCTCACCGCACATGAGCAGCGCTCCTGCCGCCACTTTGTCGGTTGGGTCTCGCTCGGATTCTTTAGCGGGGTGGCCTTTGGCTACCTGATCATGGCCCCGCTCACGATCCACTTCTTGGCGGGCTACACCGTCAGTGCCGAGATCGGCAACCTGATCGACATCCGCTCCTACCTCTCCACCGTGATCGACCTCTCGCTTGCGTGCGCCATCCTCTTTCAGTTGCCGCTGTTGATCTATTTTTTGACGCGCATGGGGCTGATCGGCTCGGACTTCCTGATCCGTTACCGCCGCCACGCCTTGGTCATCCTGGCTCTTTTGGCCGCCGTGATCACGCCACCCGACGCCTTCAGTATGCTGTTGGTGCTCTTCCCGCTGCTACTCCTCTACGAAGGCAGCATCCGCCTCTCCCGCCGCGTGGAGCGCCACACAAAATAAAAAAAAGCTGCCCAACCATCAACGTTGAGCAGCTTTTTTACTCCGCCTCACCGGCTGCAACTCCCTATTTGATCTCCTGCAGGGAGTTGTTTTGCGGCACATATTCGCCCTGAGCAAGAAGCTCGATCAGCGCATCGGTAACGGCTCTTTCGGTGGTTTCGCCGGCAACCCCATCCAATCCTGCATAATTCTTAAATACATAGTCCCCCATGGCTACGCGGTAGCGGCGGCCCGCCTTGAGGGTGGGGAAGCGCACATCGCACGCCTCGCCCTGCGCATCGCGCAGGATCGTATAGGGGAAGGTGGCACGCAGGTCGATACGGTGCGACTCCGAGGGCTTGATCGTGTCGTTAAATTTGGCTACGAGAAGCCGGCGCAGCTCCTCGGGAGTCATCTCCGCCACACTCACCAACGAGCCGAAGGGATCCAGGTCATAGATGGCACAGAGGGGTACGCTACCCGCAGCCAGCGAGTCGAGGCGCACACCCCCCATGTGGTAGAGCCCCAGATCAGCCTCGCCCGAGCGGCGCACCGCCTCGGCAAAGAGGTTTCCCAACCCGACCTTTGTTGCTTTTTCCGGAAGTATTCCCACCGGCTCCTGCAGGGCCGGATTGGCCAGATACTCCTCCACCATCGCCCGGTAGTCGGGGTGGGGCTCATAGCCCTCCAAGGCAACAATTCGATGCGATAGGGCCACCACGCGCTCCTCATCCATCACCAGGTGGGTTACCCCCACACGGTAGAGGTTTTTACCCGTTTGAGCGATGATCGCACCCTCGACCAGTTCGTTGGCCACATCGTGGCTGTGGCCCCCCAGGATCAGGTCGTAGCCCGCCTTGCAGGCTGCCAACTCCCGATCACGATCCAGGCCGATATGGGTGAGCGCCACCGTCAAGTCGCACTCCTCGGCCAATGCCGGAGCCAATGCGGCAGCCGACTCCACGGCCGGGGAGAAAAGCAGGTGCTCATAGATTGCATCGTGGCCGTCGGGGTGGCCATTGGGGCCGTCGGTCGTAACCACCGCTGCAAAGCCCACCTTCACCCCGCCACGCGAGATCACGCGGCTCGGCTCGAAGCCCTTGAGCAGGGCTCCCGCCTCGGGCTCGATATTGGCGCAGATAATCGGAAAATCACACTTACCGACCGCCCGTTCCAGACTCTCCTGTCCCACATCGAACTCATGGTTGCCGAGCGTGGCCAGATCATAGCCCAAGCGGTTCATCAGCTCCACAATCGGAAGTCGATCCTCCACTAAGTCGACATAAGCATTACCCGTCCAGCGGTCGCCACCATCAACCAAGATCACAGCCACCGTATCGCGGCAGCGTTCCACAGCGGTTGCCAACTGCGCGAAGCGCTCGATATGGGCGTGCATATCGTTTGTGGAGAGGATCACCACCTCGCGGCGGGTGGAGCGGCAAGCCATTACCCCCAGACAGATCAAAAGCGCAAGAAGCGCTCGAAGAGCTCGATTTTTCATAAAAATTCCCTTTTCGGGCCCATCTTCGGGCCCAATCCTTGACAAAGATAAGAAAAATTCCTATCTTTACGAAGAATTACCCCGTAAAACCATGCAACAGAAGAACATGATCCGCGTCATCTGCGAGAACGACAACTCGATCCGCGAGGTGGAGATGGGTTGCACGTTGGGCGAAATAGCCTCGACGCTCCCCTCCTCCAAACAGCGCCCGCTGTTGGCTGCCTATGTCAACAATCGGCTCAAGGAGCTCAACTACCGCATCTACCGTCCCATCTCGGTACGCTTTATCGACGTCACCACCTTTGCCGGCGTAAGGCTCTATCAGCGAACCATTTGGTTTGTGCTCCAAAAGGCCGTGCACGATCTCTGGCCCGAACGCCGCCTGAGGATCTGCCACTCCCTGGGGCAGAGCGGCTTCTATTGCGAGATCGACGGCATGCCCGACCTGAGCCCGGCCTCGATCGAACGTTTAGAGAAGCAGATGCGGCACATTGTGGAGGCCGACTACCCGATCGAGAGCCAACGCCTGCTCACCTCCGAGGTGCGCAAGATCTACGCCGAGCAGGGCTTCGACGACAAGATCGAACTGCTCGACACGCGCCCGCGCCTCTACAGCACCCTCTACCGCATGGATGATACGGTGGGTTACTTCTACGGCTCGCTTGCCCCGTCGAGCGGCTATGTTCCCCACTTCGCCCTGCAACCCTACTTCAACGGATTCCACCTCTCGCTGCCTTCGCGCACCAATCCCGACAGTGTCCCCCGGAACCGCATGCAGGAGAAGATGTTTGATATTTTCCACGACTACAAGCGTTGGAACGAGATTCTGCAGGTAGCCACAATCGGACAGATCAACAACCAGATCCTGAAGGGGAATGTCAGCGAGATGGTGCGTATTGCCGAGGCGGTCTACGAGAAGGGCATCTCGCGCATTGCCGACCGCATTGCCGAGCGTCGCCGCAACCAAAACACCCGTCTGGTATTGATCTCGGGCCCCTCGTCGAGCGGCAAGACCACCACAGCCAAGCGCCTGGGGATTCACCTTCAGGTGTTGGGATTCAAACCCCACACCATCTCGCTCGACGACTACTTTGTCAACCGCGAACTCACCCCGCGCGACGAGAAGGGCGACTACGACTTCGAAGCGCTGGAGGCAATCGACCTCGAGCTCTTCAATCAGGATCTGGAGCGGCTGCTCCGGGGCGAGGAGGTGATCATCCCGCGCTACAACTTCCTGACCGGCTGCCGCGAGTGGCACGAAGAGCCCCTGCGCCTGGACGACCGTTCGATTCTCATCATCGAGGGTATTCACGGCCTGAATCCCCGCCTTACCCCCCGTATCGACGAGGAGCAGAAGTTCAAGATCTACGTCTCGTGCTTCACCTCCGTCAAGATGGACAACCTTACCCGCATCGCCACCTCCGATAATCGTCTCCTGCGCCGTATGACCCGCGACTACCGCCAACGCGGCAACAACGCCCAGGCCACTTTGGCCCGTTGGGGCAGTGTGCGAAGCGGAGAGGAGAAACACATCTTCCCCTACCAGGAGAATGCCGATGCGATGTTCAACTCCTCGCTCTTCTACGAGTTGGCCGTGCTGCGTCCTCTGGCCGAACCGATCCTGCGCGAAGTTCCCGATACGGTACCCGAATATGACGAGGCTCGACGGCTCTTGCAATTCCTCGATAACTTCACCCCGATTTACGACCACAAGGATATTCCGCCCACCTCGGTACTTCGCGAGTTCATCGGAGGCAGTACCTTCACCTATTAAATCTATTGGAAGCATGAGAAAGTTCCTTTTAAGTCTGCTGGCCCTCTTCATTGGCGGCACGCTGTCGGCACAACAGGCCCTGTGGAGTGGCAGTGAACTCACCTCACCGGAGATCCATCCCGATCGCCGCGTCACCTTCCGCATTGCAGCCCCCGGGGCAGAGCGCGTGGAGTTGATGGGCGACTTCCTGCCCACCCAGAAGGTGGTAACCCCTCAAGGCGAGTTTGACCGGCCCGGAGTTGCCATCCTGAACCAAAACAGCGAAGGGGTGTGGGAGTTCACCACCGAGCCCCTTGCTTCGGATCTCTACGCTTATACCTTCTATGTGGATGGGATCAAGACAATCGACCTGAGCCACGTCTACCTGATCCGCGACATTGCCTCTCTGGCCAACTACTTTATTGTAGAGGGGGGTGCCGGCGATAACTATGTGGTGAAAGATGTGCCGCATGGAACTGTCAGCCGCCTCTGGTATCCTTCCCCCACATTAGGCTGCCAGCGTCGCATGACGATCTACACCCCGCCCGGTTACGAAGCGGGCAACAAGCGCTATCCGGTGCTCTACCTGCTACACGGCATGGGCGGTGACGAGGAGGCTTGGTTGGGACTGGGACGTGCTGCCCAGATTCTCGACAACCTGATTGCCCGCGGTGAGGCCGAACCGATGATTGTGGTCTTCCCGAACGGAAACACCGACCTGCAATCGGCTCCCGGCGAGTCGAAAGAGGGACTCTACAAGCCCACCACACATCTGCCGCGCACGATGGATGGCAGCTACGAGGAGTCCTTCCCCGACATCATGCGCTATGTGGAGCGCCACTACCGCACGATCCGTAAGGCCGAGGGGCGAGCCGTGGCAGGGCTCTCGATGGGAGGTTTCCACGCCATGCACATCTCGCGCCTCTACCCCGATTGTTTCGATTACGTGGGGCTCTTCTCCTCGGCCGTAGGGCGTGAGCGGCCCGGTATTGCCGCCTATCAGGAGATTCCGGCCACCCTGTGCGAGCAGATGCGGCAGAAGCCGGCCCTCTACTGGATCGCCTGCGGCAACAACGACTTCCTTTGGGAGGAGAACCTCCGCTACCGCGCTCAACTCGACGAAATGGGCTTCCCCTACACCTTCCACGAGAGCGAAGGGGGCCACACCTGGAGCAACTGGCGCGACTATCTCACCCTGTTTCTTCCCATGCTCTTTCGATAGATGGCCCCACTCCTTACACGGGGCAAAGCGCCCCTGATCATTGCCGGCCCATGCAGCGCCGAGAGCCGCGATCAACTCCTCACCACCGCCCGGGAGTTGGCCGCCACGGGGGCCGTACACCTGTTGCGGGCCGGATTATGGAAGCCCCGCACCCGTCCCGACTCTTTTGAAGGGGTGGGTGAGCGCGGCCTGGCATGGCTCAAGGAGGCGAAGGCGATCACCGGCCTACCCGTAGCAACGGAGGTAGCCTCGGCCCGCCACGTGGAGCTGGCCCTGCAAGCCGGCATCGACCTCCTATGGATCGGGGCCCGCACAACGGTCAACCCCTTCTTGGTGCAGGAGATTGCCGATGCGGCCGCCCGAGGTGAGGCCTCCCTGCTGATCAAGAACCCCATGCACCCCGACATTGAGCTCTGGAGCGGAGCCGTAGAGCGCCTGGAGCGAGCCGGTATTGCACGCGAGCGGATCGGGCTGGTTCACCGTGGCTTCTCGACCCACCATTGGCACCTGCGCAACGACCCCATGTGGCACTTAGCCTTTGAAATGCAGCACCGCCACCCCGACCTTGTGATGCTCTGCGACCCCTCCCACATCAGCGGATCGCGCACCTACCTGGCCGAGGTGACCCGAACGGCAGCCAATCTCAACTACGACGGTCTGATCATCGAGAGCCACCATGCCCCCGAAGAGGCACTGAGCGATGCCGGGCAACAGATCACCCCCCAAGCCTTGGAACAGATGCTCAGATCGATCCATTGGCGCATTAAACGGCAAGGCGACGAGAGCTACCTGCGAGAACTCGGGCGCTGCCGCTCGGAGATCGACCAGATCGACCACGAGCTATTCGATCTTTTGAGTCGTCGCATGCAGATCTCCGACCGCATCGGTGAGATCAAACGCCAAAACGAGGTGATCATCCTCCAGAGTGAACGTTGGTCGGAGGTGGTTGAACGGGTAATCTCCCGCGCCGAGCAACTCCGCCTCAGCCCCGAGTTCCTGCAAAAGATTCTCGAGGCGATCCACACGGAGAGCATTGCCCACCAAAGTTCGGTCTCGGAGCAATAACCAAACGAAGAGAGGGGTTGTCCGTCGGACAAC
>CAZRJU010000019.1:0-18331 GCA_964600455.1 uncultured Alistipes sp.
GGCATTTGTTTTCATTTTTGGCATTGTCGTAAAAGTTAAATTAGTTAAACATAGCCCGCAAAGGTAATCATTTTTTGCGGAAGACAATCATTTGCCGGTTCTTTTTTTACTTTTTTTTGATTTTAGAGGAGCAAATTTACGCTCAAAAGAGGAGGGCTCGGATGGGTAGTACTTGACGTACGTCCCATTCGGGCCCAACGACTGCGAGGGTAAATTTGCCCTATAAAATCAAAAAATTAGAGTTGAACCGTGTTATTATTGTAAATAACCGTCGTCAAGATCGTATTGCCATCCAACTCGCGCACGACACTTACGGAGGGAGCGGGGAAATCGGTGGTGGAGACCGAAGCGGTGTTGAGGATGGCTGCACGCTCCTCACCGGAGATAATCAACCCGATGGAGAGGGTGCGCGAGGGTTGCCACTTCACCGGATTCGTGGTGGGTACGGTGTAGCGCAACTTGGTCTGCTGGGCACTACCGAGCCGGTAGAAGCTCTCACCGGAGGCCGAGCCATAGAGGGTGTAAACATCCTCGCGGTGGGTGGTGTAGGCGAGGTCATCGGCCGAGGTGGAGGCGCCCCAGGTGAAGTCGCCCGACCAGTTGGAGAGGTACTCCGGATAACCGCGCAGATGGGCAGCCACCTCCTCTACCAAAAGGGCATAGGAGCCGTTGGGAAGGCGGTAGAGGGTGTTCGTACCCGACTCGATCAGGTAGGTGGTCTCCAGATAACCGTTGCCCGAAGTGAGGTAGACGGGATCCTTATCGAGGCCCACCGTCCAGGGCGTATCCTCGGAACTCTCGGCCAAAGAGATGCCCTGTGTGTTGACGATGTAGACACCCTGGCGATAGAAGGTGTCGCGCACGCCGGCCGAGTTGTCGAAGTAGGCAATGCGGTAGCGACCCGGCTCCTCCTCGGTGATGCGGGTCGAGGGGCCAAAGAGCAGATTCGAGAGCTTATAGGAGGCACTGTTGTAGGTTACCGTCACCTCGTCAATGGTGGTTTGCTGCTTGGCAGCCTCGTCGATCAGCATGGCAAGTTTCACGGCAGCCGAGGCGGGATCGGTGGCTACGCTCTGCTGCGTGGAGGTCGAGTTATAGATTGTGATACCGGGGCGCACCGAGGCATAGGGATCGTAGACCGTGTCGTTGTCGTCGCTGCAAGCCACAAAGAGGAAGCCGGCCAAGAGGGCGAAAAGGGAAAACTTTTTCATCGTTCAATCTTATTTATTAAGGTGTTACTGACTTCGTTGAAGAGATTAACTCCCCACTCATCGGGACAAAGGTACTATTTATTTGTGAAATTTCCGTCAAGCAGGCTTTTTTCTTTCATCCTATTTTTGTACCTTTGCTTTTGAACGATTATTGCAAGGATCTTACCATTATGGCAACAACGCACTATCCAACCGACACCTTGCGTGCAAAAGATGGCTCCGAGTTTCGGATGCGTTTCTTCAAGCACGCCTCGCTGGCTCTTGAGATTGCCGGCAAAGAGATCTATATCGACCCTGTTACGGGGTTTGCCGACTATGCGGCGATGGCCAAGGCCGACCTGATCCTGATCAGCCACCACCACTACGACCACTTCGAGGTAGAGGCTGTGAAGCTGCTATGGAAACCCTCGACGCTGATCTATTGCGATCGCACCACGGCCGCGCTGCTCCAGGAGGCGGGCATTGCTGCCGAGGCATTGCGTCCGGGGGATAGCGTGGTACCCTACTCCACGCTGCGGATTGAGGCAACGGCCGCCTACAACATCTCGCCCGAGCAGTTGCAGTTCCACCCCAAGGAGCGCGAGGATTTGGGCTACATTCTCACCTATGGCGGCACGCGTATCTACGTCGCCGGCGATGGTGAAAACCACGCCGAGATGATGGCACTGCGCGAGATCGACATTGCCCTTCTGCCGGCCAACCAGCCCTACACGATGAAGGTGGAGCAGGTGGTGGAGGCCGCCCGGGCCATTCGTCCCTCGGTACTCTACCCCTACCACTACGGACAGACCGAACAACAGACCGACACGGAGGCCTTGTGCCGCGCCTTGGAGGGAGTTTGTGAGGTGCGCCTGCGCGGCATGGAGTAGCAATGTTTGGAGAAAAATAGGATTTTCCTGCACAAATTTGTGCAGGAAAATTCATTTCATCACCTACCTTTGCCTAAACCTTTAACCCGAAACAAACCCCGATAAACGATGAAACGAATAGTGCTTCTTCTCCCGCTTCTCCTGATGAACCTTGCGGGTCGTGCCCAAGGGCCGGCCACGTTGCATCCGGAGGCCACAACCCTGATGCACGAGATGCGCGAGACCCCGTCGCCTCTGCCCGAGAGCCTGATCACGGATCGCTTTGTGAGCCTGCAATGGCCCCTACCCGAGGGCTACAACCCGCGCGGTAGCGGCTTAGACGGTCTGGCCGACCGGGAACCCCTGCCCGACCGCTCGGAGCTACGCTACAAGGTACGCTATGGCCAATCGCCCGATCTGGAGACGATGGAGGGGATCGAGACCCGCCACCCCTTCCTCAACCTCTGCGAGGAGCTCAGCCCGGGAAGTTGGTGGTGGCAGTATGGCTATGTGGAGCGCGATGGAGTGCGTTGGAGTCCGGTAATGCGCTTTCAGGTGGAAAAGGCCGAGAAGCGCTTTGCTCCGCCCGCCTTTGAGAAGCTGATTGCAGGACTCAGCCCCCGCCACCCCCGCATCGTCCTCGATGGTGAGGCGTGGGATCAGATCATCCAACGCAGCCACTCGACCCCCGAACGCAACAACTACCTGCGTCAAGCCGAGAAGATCCTGCGCGAGGAGATGCTCTCGGTGGACGATATTGCCGTGGAGCGCCTGGCCAACCTCGAAAACGAGATGCAACGCAGCGCCATGCTCACACGCGAGAGCCGCCGCATTATCGACCACGAGGAGGCCAACTGCAACACGTTGATTCGTGCCTACCTGCTCACGCGCGACGAGCGCTATGGCGAGGAGGCCCTCTACCGCGTACGCACAATGGCTTCGTGGGAGGGACACCCCAACATCAAGGGCGACTTCAACAACGCCACAATGCTTTCGCTCTGCTCGGAGGTCTACGATGCCCTCTACGAGAGGCTTGATGAGGCTACGCGCGAGGAGCTGCGCGACCACATCCGCCGCATGGGTGGCAAGATGTACCACCACTTCACCAACCGCTTGGAGAACCACATTGCCGACAACCACGTCTGGCAGATGACCCTGCGCATCCTCACGATGGCCGCCTTTACAGTCTATGGCGAGGTGGAGGAGGCTGCCGAGTGGGCCGACTACTGCTACAACCTTTGGTTGGCACGTCTGCCGGGCCTGAACCGCGACGGAGCATGGCACAATGGCGACTCCTACTTCCATGTCAACATCCGTACGCTTGTGGAGGTTCCCTATCTCTATGGGCGCCTCAGCGGCTACGACTTCTTCTCCGATCCCTGGTACAGTGGCAATGCCCGCTATGTGATCTACCAGCAGCCCCCCTTCTCCAAATCGGGCGGCAACGGCAGCTCCCACCAGAAGATCCTCAAACCCAGTGGTCCCAGGGTAAGCTATGCCGAGGCGCTGGCCCGCATGTGCGGGGATAGCTACGCGGCCGATTATGTGCGCCGTATTCAGGCCCGTGAACCCAATATTCTGATGCGCAACGCAACAGGAAAATCGGGCGGTCTGGCCTGGTGGCGTCTGCAGTGCGATCGACCGATGCCCTCCTCGGGTGAGGGCTTGGAGAGCCTCCCCTTCGGCCAAGTATTTCCCCAAAGCGGTCTGGCCTCCTTCTCCACGGCCCTGACCGACACACCAAGCAGCGCGATGCTTTCGTTCCGTTCGAGCCCCTACGGTTCGACCTCACACGCCATCTCCAACCAAAATGCCTTCAACACCTTCTACGGCGGCGAGCCCCTCTTCTACAGTTCGGGCCACCATGTCGCCTTTGTGGATCGACACGCCCTCTTCTGCCACCGCGCATCACGGGCCCACAACACGATCCTGCCCGATGGCCTGAATCAGCGAATCGGCACCGAGGGCTATGGGTGGATTCCGCGCCACTATGTGGGGGAGGAGTTGGGCTATCTCGTGGGCGATGCCTCGAATGCCTATGGCGAGGTGATCTCCCCGCTTTGGTTAGAGCGTGCCCGCGCAGCCGAGGTGGAGTTCAGTCCCGAGAACGGTTGGGATAAAACGAGCCTTAAGCGCTTCCGTCGCCATGTGGTGATGCTCGGCAAGAGTGGCTGGGCCGTGGTCTACGACGAGTTGGAGGCCGAGGAGCCGGTGGAGTGGCACTATCTGCTCCACGCCGTCCAGGAGCCGCTCTGTTTCCACGCCGCGGGGAGCGAGGTACATATTCGCGCCCGCAACGGGGGCGGTCAATCGGATGCCTACCTCTATGGCTGCGGTGCTCTGCGGGCCGATACCACCTCGCAATTCTTTGTCGAGGCCAAGAGTTGGCTGCGCATGGACGAAAAGGGCAACTACGAGAGCTACCCCAACCACTACCACTTCACGGCCCGCTCAGAGAAGTCTCCCACCTACCGCTTCCTCACGCTCGTGCATACCCACGCCAAGGGGAGTGCCACGCCTCAGCCCGAGAAACTCTCCGAGGGGCTATACCGCGTGGGCGAGTGGACTATTCGGGTCAACCTGAACTGTGAGGGGGAGGCCTTCATGCAGGTCGAGAAGCGTGCAAAGCGCAAGGCCGCGCGCGTTACACTCTCGATCCAAGGCGAGGGCCCGACCTTGATTCGGGAGGGAAGCCGAAAGGTGGAGTTGCTGGATGAGTTGCCCGAGTTGGAGATATGATAAAAGAGTAGAGCCGAGCAAAATGCCCGGCTCTACTCTTTATCGTTACAACTTCTCGATTTCAAAATCGGCAAAGAGCAGTATCTCGTCACGCAGGGAACTTCGGAGCGAACCATTCTCGCCCACACTGCGATAGAGGCCCCACTTGGGACGCAGGCCCGTGGTTCCCTCTCGCCAGAAGGTGCGACCGCTATCCTCGACATGAATCAACTCACGATCGTCCGAAAGGCGCACAATGGAGAGTTCGTAGCGCCCCTCGCGCGAGAAGGTTACCCGCTCGGTTACCATCACCCACTCCCCCAAGAGCTCCTTCAGGTTGATCTCGGCCAGGTACTGGTTGCCGGCACCCTCCTCGGTGGGGGGTACGAAGATCACCTGAAAGACCTGACCGCCGGACTTGGAGCGGGGAGTGAAGGTGATCAGCGGCAGCGACACATCAGCCGTACCCTCCGAGTTGTCGATCCCCTTGAGCTGGTGCACGTGGCAGAATTTCGAGGTGGTAACCATCCCCTCGGGGAGGCGGAATTTCCAACGCATCTCCAGGGTTTCACCCTCCTGAGCCACCATCTCCTTGGGCGATTTGCTGTCGGTCTTGATCTCGTTGCGTTGGCGATCGGTTACATGGGTCAGCCCACGATCATCGTCGATCATGGCGTGCATGTGAAAAGCAAAGACCCAACGTTGAATCTGCTCATCCCACTGCTGCGTTACGTGGCGTACGGGCGAGGAGCTGTGACTACCCGACTCGTCGGGGGCCTCAAAGTTATAACCCTGGGCACGAATCAGCTGATAGGTATCGGTCTGATCGGCCACCAAGGTACCCAACCCCTGCTCGATCAGGGGGTAACGCTCCAGAATAGAAGGATCGACCGGAGGCTCGGGGTTTTCCGGGTTTTCCGGGTTTTCAGGATTTTCCGGCTCTTCGGGATCCTTTGGATCTTCGGGATTCTCGGGTTCTTCAGGATTCTGAGGATCGTCCGGCTGCTCGGGATGGTTCGGATCTACGACCGGAATTTTGAAGTCGTGATCAGTGCAAGCCGAGAGCGAAAGCGTGAGAAGAAGCGTAAAGAGCAGAAAAAAAATCTTTTTCATTTTGAATCACCCGTTTTTTTAACTATCTTTGTATTTGTAAAATTGGTTAACCAATTTAGCGCTCCACAAATATAGAAATATTTTTTCAAAAACCATAACAACAATGAAGAATTTTATCTTAGCCGCACTGGCCACCCTGTTTGCCCTCGGCACCCTCTCTGCCCAGGGCAACCCTCCGCGCGAGGTAACCAACCGCTACGCCATGAAGTTACAGCTCAACGAGGATGGCACCTACTCGCTCAAAAATGCCAAGCGTTACGCCAAATTGGTGG
This sequence comes from uncultured Alistipes sp., assembly GCA_964600455.1. Classification (GTDB taxonomy): domain Bacteria; phylum Bacteroidota; class Bacteroidia; order Bacteroidales; family Rikenellaceae; genus Alistipes. Next base: position 6,163 of record CAZRJU010000019.1, read on the forward strand.
ACTTGGAGACGATCGAGGATCTGCTAATTCCCTATACCCACCAAAACCAACGCCTCTCGAGCAGCGACTACCGCGGCGTGGAGGTACGCGAGGTGGTTTACCGCACCCACGAGGGGTATGAACTGAAGTTGGCGATCGACATGGCCGAAAGCGAAGAGCCTACGCCGGTGGTCTTCTATGTGCATGGCGGCGGTTGGGCCCGTGGCTCTAACGCCTCGCCGCGCGTACTGTCACAGTACATGGCCAAACAGCAGGCCATTACGGGTGTGCGCATCAACTACACGCTGGCCCCGCAAGAGGGGGCTACGGTCGAGGTTTCGATTGCCGACATTCAGGCGGCCGTGGCCTACGTACGCGAGCATGCACGCGAATTGAATATTGACCCCGAGCGCATGGGCTTCTACGGCACCTCGGCCGGTGCTCACTTAGCTGCCGTGGGGGCCATGACCAACAGTGGCGTGAAGGCCTTTGTGGGGGTATCGGGTATCTACGACTTAGAGACGGCGGCCATCTGCCAGCGGGCCCGCCAGGAGGAGCGCATCCGCTACTTCTGCGAGCGCGATCCCCGCGTGCTGCATGCCGCGTCGCCCATCAACCTCATCCAGAAGCGTTGCAAAACCGCCGTATTGCTCTTCTCGGGTACGGCCGACATTACCGTAGAGTGTGAGCAGAGCCGCCTGTTTGCCGAGGCCCTGCGCCGTCGCGGTGCCAAGGAGGTGGTAGAGGCTGTCTACCCCAACTACGACCACAACCTCAGTGCCAAGGCTTCGGATAAAATGGAGGAGATATTCTTCCGTACGGTAGCCTTCCTGAGCGAGCAGTTGCAAAAATAAACCACCCATGAAAAAGCTACTCTTCACCCTACTTCTTTTAGGGAGCATCGGTGGTTCGGCCTCGGCCAAAATCACCCTATCGCCCCTCTTTAGCGAGGGCATGGTGCTCCAACAGCAGAGCGAAACTCGGATCTGGGGCCACTCGGATCAAGAGCAGGTAACCCTCCACTGCTCGTGGGGGGCTAAAGTGACGGCGCGCGTAGAGAGCGACGGCTACTGGGAGGCCCGAATCACCACCCCCGAGGGGTCGTTCCAAAAGGAGAGCATCTCCTTAAGTGACCGTCAAGAGAGGATCACCCTGAAGGATCTGCTTATCGGAGAGGTATGGATCTGTTCGGGGCAGTCGAATATGTACATGACCTTGCGCGGCTACAGCGGGCAACCTGTCGAAGGGGCCTTCGAGAGCGTAATGGCCTCGTCGCAACTGCGCGATCGAATGCGTATGATCACCCTCCCGAAACGGGCGGCCGAGGAGCCGCAACGCTCTTTCGAGGGGAAGGGTTGGTTGCACCCATCGCCCGAGACGGCTTGGGGCATGAGTGCACTGGCCTACTACTTTGCCGAGGCCTTAGGCCAAGAGCTCGACCTCCCCATCGGGATCATCTCGACGAGCTGGGGAGGATCGGCCATCGAGGCGTGGATGTCCTCCAAGGATCTGCGCGAGATGGGCTATGCCGTGGAGGAGATCAACGCCAACCCCAAAATCGAGGAGCGACGCAAATGCTCGCTGCTCTACAACGGGCTCATCGCTCCGGTCAAAGGTTTTGCTGCCCGCGGATTCCTCTGGTACCAGGGAGAGTCAAACCGCCACACCGCCGACCGCTATGCCGAACAGATGGAGCGCATGGTACGTTTCTGGCGCGAGGGGTGGCCCAAGGGGGAGGAGATGGCCTTCTACTATGTTCAGATCGCCCCCTACGCCTATCAGGATGCGGCAGGGATTGAGGCTCCGCTGGTGATGGAGGCGCAGCGCGAGGCCCTGGAGCGTATTCCCCATTGCGGCATGGTAACGACCATCGATCTGGGGGAGGAGCTCTGCATCCACCCCGCCCGCAAACGAGAAGTGGCCCTGCGTCTGGCTGCCAAAGCCCTTGAGCAGAGCTATGGCTATCGCCTACCCCGCGAGATGGTAGACCCCGCAGAGGTGGATCGCGTGGAGTTTGGAGCAGGAGAGGCCCTTGTCCGGGTAAAGAATGCCCGCTGGGGACTCACCCCGCAGGATAGCCCCATCTTGGGCTTTGAACTGGCCGGTGAGGATGGCCTCTTCTACCCCGCCGAGGCGGAGGTGGTGCGCTCAAAACCCGAGCTGAAGGTGCGTTCGGAACAGGTACCCCACCCCGTAGCCCTGCGCTATGCCTTCCGTAACTATATCCCCTCGGGCCTACACAACACCTTGGGGCAACCGCTACTCCCCTACCGATCAGACCGATAGGGTATTCGCCTGCACGGCTACGCCTCGGTAAAGCCAAAGCCCCCCTCTCAAATCCGGGGAAGATTGGCCTTGCCGAGGCGCAGCCATAGAAAAGCCGGGCTTCTTTTTGCTTAATTTTGAATTTTCACTACCTTTGCGGCAGAGAATTTACGGTCAGGTATAACGCAACAGCAAGATGAAGGTATATAAGTTTGGTGGAGCCTCGGTCAAGACGGCCGATGGCGTGAGAAATCTCCATAAGATTATTGGTGACCAGGAGGAGATCTTTGTGATCGTCTCGGCCATGGGCAAGACAACCAATGCCCTGGAGCGGGTCTTTCTGGGGCTACAGCAGGGTAACAAGGAGGCCGCGATGGCCAAGATAGCCACCCTGAGGGAGTATCACCAAGCCATCATCGACGAGCTGTGGCGCAAGCCCAAACACCTGGAGGCGGTAGAGCTGCTCTTCACCCGACTCGAGGAGCGCATCCAAAAGGCCGACTACACGAGCGACGATGCCGAGTATTGGTACGACGATATTGTCTCCTATGGCGAGTTGCTCTCAACCACCATCATCTCGGAGTACCTGAACCGTGTGGGAATTGCCAACGCCTGGATTGATATGCGTCAGGCGATCCGCACCGAGCAGCGCCACAAGGATGCAGCCGTAGATCTGAAGGCCTCTACGCCCCTGTTGCGGGCCGCCGTGAAGGGGGCTCCGGAGCGGGTCTATATCGGTCAGGGCTTTATCGGGGGAGCTCCCGACGGCTCGACCACCACGCTCGGGCGCGAGGGTTCGGACTACTCGGCCGCTGTGGTGGCCAATATCCTCGATGCCGAGTCGATGTCGGTATGGAAGGATGTGGATGGTATTCTCAATGCCGATCCCAAGATCTTTCCCGATGCCGTCAAGATCGACGAACTGCACTACTTAGATGCCATCGAGTTGGCTTATAGCGGTGCGCAGATCATCCACCCCAAGACGATCAAGCCGCTCCAGAACAAGAATATTCCGCTCTACGTACGCCCCTTCGGCGACAAGCAGAAGCCCGGCACGGTGATCCGCGGCATGCTCGCCCCGATCAATATCCCGATCCTGATTCTCAAGCGCAACCAGGTACTCCTGACCCTGCGCTCGCGCGACTTCTCGTTTGTCTTGGAGGAGAAGTTCCCCACAATCTTCGCCCTGATGGCCCGCTACCGCCTGAAGGTTAACCTGATCCACAACTCGGCCATCAACCTCAGCCTCTCGGTCGACAGCAACTGGCACCTCGAGGAGGCGATCAAGGCGCTCCGCGAGGAGGGTTTCGACGTGCGTAAGTTGGAGGAGATGGAGCTCTTGACCATTCGCGGCTATACGCCCGAACTGCTCCAAAAGTATGCCTTTGGCGAGGAGGTCTTTATCCGCCAGGCCACCCAATCCACCGTACGTATCGTACGGCGTGCAGCGGCCCGGCAGTAGCCCCCGCTTAACGCAACTCGGCAATCCGTTTCAGGCGTTCACGGAAGGCCTCAAGCGAGGGGGACTCCTCGATCTCGCCCCGTTCACGCATCCGCTCCACGGTTTGGGCTATATAGCGCTCTATATCGCCATGTAGTCGCCGATAGAGGTGGCAGGAGGTGTAGTTGTCGTTATCGAGCAGCACATCACGGATCGAGCGCTGCGCATTCTTATAATTGGCAATCTCGTTATTAAAGGCCACGCCCCGCTTCTTCGAGGAGTGAATCTTCTCGATCGAGCGGCGACGCAGGTGCTCACATACGGTCTGCAGCACGGGCATCACCACATGATCCAGCAGTGTGTGGCCGTGCATGAAGAGGTAGGTAAGATCGGGTCGGAGCCCTCGCGTGGCTAACGTAGCCCCATACTCCACCACCCGATCGCTCAATTCGGGATGCTTGTCCGCCAATCGGCGTACGGTCTGATCCACCTTGCGTTTGAGCCAGGCCAAGGTCTGGGCCCCGTTGTCGCGGATATCGAGATAACCCAGACGCACCGTATTCTTGAAGTCGACGAGCGTGTAGATATGTTCCGAATCGTGCCGCGCCGAGTAGACATACCACAAGAACACGGGATAGATCACACAGCTGTACTCCGCCATAAAGTGCTCGAAGTTAAAGAGGTGCGTATCGTTCTTGGTGGCCTTCACGCAGACGTTGTGCAGCGACTGCGCATAGCAGAGGTAGTTCTCCGTGGCATAGGTGTAGGTGTGAAATAGGAAGGGACAGCTATTAACTAAGGCCGACTGCTCGGTGGCATCCCCCAGCAGGAAATCGAAGTCCGAATCCATACAGAGGAGCAGATCCTCGCCGGCCGAGGGAAGCATGCTCAGGAGCACCTTCTTACCCTTGGGCAGATCCTCCCGATTGGGTACCGAGATCTCGAAACGCAGATAGGGGTTGTGATACTGATCGAAGATACTACGCCAAAAAGCCACATCGTCGTAGCCCTCGACAAATACTCTTACCAAGCGCTGAGGGCCATAATAAGGCAGGGGCTGAGCCACCTCGCCCTGCACACCGTGCTGCCAAAAAGGGAGCAGCCGTTTGATCCGATCCAGAAAACTCGCTGCCATCGCCTTACAAAGGTAGTGAAATTTTCGGATAAATTTCCGATTTTTTCACTATCTTTGTGGCTTAAGTAGCTGAAAAAACAATGTCAAACGACTGGAAAGCACGTCTGGGGATGGTCTACTCCACCAATCCCGACTTTCAATACCAAACTCGGGAAGAGGTAGAGGCCGAGACCCTTCCGCCCGCACAGCAGGATCTGCGTGTGTGGCTCGACCGCAAGCAGCGCGGAGGCAAGACCGTTACCTTGGTCAAGGGCTTCGTGGGAGGAGATGACGACCTGACAGAATTGGCCCGCATGCTCAAGAGCAAGTGTGGCGTGGGGGGTGCCGCCAAAGAGGGCGAAATCATCATTCAGGGCGACCACCGCGATCGTGTGGTAGAGCTCCTGATCAAGGCGGGCTACAAGGCGAAAAAGGCAGGAGGATAAGTTGTTGAAGGTCATCCGTCATATCGTTCTATGTATGGCGCTGCTCCTTTTGGCAGGCAGTGCCCGGGCGCAGTACTACACCTGGGGGTCGGACCCCCCCTCGCTTAAGTGGCACAGCGTCAAGACCGACGACGTGAAGATCATCTACCCCGACACAGCCCGCTCCTACGCGCTGCGTACCCTCTTCTGCATCGAGCAGATCAAGCCCTCGATCGGCTACGGTTTCCGCCACTCGGCCATGCAGATCCCCTTTGTCCTCCACCCCGAGAATTTCGAGTCGAATGGCTTGGTGATGTGGCTCCCAAAGCGTGTAGAGTTCCTCACCTCGCCCTCCGTATCGAGCTACTCGATGCCCTGGTACAAGCAGCTCACGGCTCACGAATATCGCCACGCCGTACAGTACAACAACCTCAACCGCGGAGTAATCAAAGCCCTGAGTTACCTGCTCGGACAGCAGGGATCGACCGTCGGTCTGCTCTTCCTGCCCGTCTGGCTTATCGAGGGAGATGCCGTGCTCTCGGAGACCCAAATGTCGACCTACGGCCGCGGCCTGCAACCCCGCTTCACACTCGAGTTCCGCGCCTTAGGGCGTGAGGTGCTGCGCCGCAAGAATAGCGACAAGTGGTTCTGCGGCTCCTACCTCGATTTTGTCCCCGACCACTACCAGTTGGGTTACCAGATTGCAGCCTACAGCTACGAGCACTATCAGGAGAATATTTGGGATCAGGTGGCTTGGTACAGCGTGCGCAACCCCTACATGATCTTCACCACCTCGATCGCCCTCAATCGCTTCTACGACACAAGCGTACAGCGCCTCTTTCACGACACTTTCGCTTCGCTCAACGACTACTGGGATTCGCTCCCCCGCGTGGAGCCATCGACCTATCCGCTTCATACGCTTCCCCAACGCAACCACACGGCCTATCAATGGCCCCTTGTAACCGAACATGGCGGGATTATTGCCCTGAAGAGCGACATGAACCGTCCGACACGGTTGGTGGAGGTCGATCCGCAAAGCGGTCACGAGGAGCGTTTGAGCTTCACGGGATCGCTCTCTTCGCGCCCCGCCTTAGGCGATAACGGGCGCCTCTGGTGGACTGAGTATCGCCGCTCGCTGCTCTTTGAACAGCGGGTAGGTTCACACCTCTGCTACATGGATCTCTCAACCCGAAAGCCCCATACGGTCAAAGGGGTGCGCAATGCACTCTACCCCACCCCCACGGCGCGCGGTATCGGTTGGATCGAGTATCGACCCGACGGGCAGTATACGCTTGTGGTGCGGGAGGATATGACCGAGCGACGCTACCCCCTTCCCCACTTCAAGGAGGCTCACGGCCTGGCCTGGGACAATCTTAGTGAGCAGTTCTACCTGCTGATTACCAACGACGACGGCATGGCGATCGCCACGTTCGATCACGAGGGCCGTTTCTTGCCCGTAACCCGTAGCGCCTACATCACCTTGAGCGACCTCCGCGCCCGCGATGGCAAGCTCTACTACGGCTCGATTCGCTCGGGCCGTGACGAGGCCCACTGCTTCGACTTAAGCACCGGTCAGGAGCGGCAGCTCACCCAATCCGAGTATGGCGCCTTCTCACCCGCCCCTTTGTGCCGTGACGAGGTGGTGGTGAGCGACTACACGGCCCGCGGCTACCGCCTGGCCCTGCAACCCACCACCGAGAGTTCGGACGAGCCCCTGGATTATGCCCCCACGCCCAAAAACATCGTCAACCCTCCCCGCACAAAGTGGGAGGTGATCAACCTCGACACCGTGCGCTTTAGCGAGAACGACTCCCTGCGCATGGCAACCGACCACCGCCATCGCCGCTACCGCAAGGGGCTCAACCTCTTCAAGATCCACAGTTGGATGCCCGTGGCCCTCAACCCCTTCGATCTGGTCGACGAACACAATGTCGAGATCAACTGGGGTATTACCCTCCTCTCGCAAAACCTCCTCTCGAACACGGAGGCCTACGCTTCGTGGGGGTGGAACCGCAGCGAAGGATCGCTCTACCGCCTCGGTGTACGCTACTTCGGCCTCGGTGTTCATCTTAACCTCGAGGGGGCCTATGGCGGCAACCAGATGATCTACTCGTTAGCCCAAAAGAATCCCACGACCAACGAGATCGAGACCCAGGAGCGTCCCAGTCCCGATGCCTACTACTCGATCGGTCTGAGCGCCACGCTGCCCCTTGTCTTCGAGCGCGGCTACCACACGCGCCAACTCTCTATCGGAGCAGGTTGGAGCTACTCCAACGGCTTGATTGCCAACGTGGGAGCTATCCGCTACGACAAACTTTTGAACTCGATTACCAACCTCGCCTATATTGGTTACTTGGAAGGGCTGCACAAACTGCAATTCACAGTGGGCTTTGCCGATCAGGTGCGGATGGCACCCCGCGAATTTGCCCCGCGCTGGGGTTACCAGGTGGCCTTGGACTACTCGATCAATCCCGCCTCGGGCAGCTTCAGCGACCTCGTATCGCTCTATGGCCGTGCCTACCTGCCCGGCTTTGTTCGGCCCCATGCCTTGACCATTGCGCTGAACTATCAGACCTCATTCGGTGGTTTTCAAACCCCCGATGGCCGCACGATGCTTACCTATAAGTCGACCCGTCTGATCCCGAAGGGCTACTCCTCCGATTCGATCTTGAGCGACAACTACACGGCCGCCAGCATCGCCTACCAATTCCCGATCTGGTATCCCGAGGGGGGTATCGCCTCGGTTGTCTACTTCAAGCGTCTGCGCTTGAATGTGGGCTTCGATTATGCTCAATTCCAGGTGGGCAAACAGTGGCGACGGCTCTACTCCTGGGGAGGCGACCTGCTTATCGACCTCAACCTCTTCCGCCAACCTGCCTCGGCCACCTCAACCCTCAAGATCTCGTGCTACAAGCCGCGACACAGCTCCCTTTGGGTCGGTGTCGGCTTCGGTTTGCCGTTTTAGCAGGGGCAATCCGATCTCTTCAGGGTCGGCAAAGCGACCGAGAATTTTTCGCTTATAAATCTGAAATTACCCCCGAGCCGATCAACTCCTCCCCTCTATACCACGCTGCAAACTGCCCGGAGGCTATGCCGCGCTGAGGCTCGTCGAAGAGGATATAAGCCCCATTGGAGCGCATGTAGAGCGTGGCTCCTTGCAGGGGTTGACGGTAACGGATACGCAGTTCGAAGTGGGCCTCATCACCCTCGGCCATGATGGCGGTGGGATTGACCCAGTGCAGCTCCTCGCGGGGAATAAAGAGGGCCCTGCGGTAGAGGCCGGGGTGGTTGTCGCCCTCACCCACGTAGATCACATTCTCCTTTACATCGGTAGCCAGAACAAAGAGCGACTCCTTGCGCCCCCCGATCCCAAGTCCCTTACGCTGCCCAATGGTGTAGAAGTGGGCGCCGTTGTGGGTGCCGATCTTCTTGCCGTCACGCACGGTATAGCGCCACGGACGGGAGAGTGCCTCCAGATCGTCGGGTGATGGCTGAATTCCATACTTGGGCCACTCGGCCTTGATTTCGTGTACATTGCCCTGCTTGGCTGCGAGTTTCTGTTGCAGGAAAAGAGGCAGATCGACCTTGCCGACAAAGCAGATACCCTGCGAATCCTTGCGTTTGGCTGTGGCCAAGTGTTGCTCCTCGGCCAGACGACGCACCTCGGGTTTGAGCAGATGGCCGATCGGAAAGAGGGCGTAACGCAACTGCTCCTGCGAGAGTTGACAGAGAAAGTAGCTTTGATCCTTATTGGGGTCACTACCCGCCAGGAGGTGGTAGATCGTTTTTCCCTCCACCACACTCTCCTGCTTGCGGCAATAGTGGCCCGTAGCCACATAGTCGGCCCCCAGTTTCAGCGCCTCTTTGAGAAATACATCAAACTTTATCTCGCGGTTGCACAAGACATCGGGGTTGGGAGTGCGCCCCCGCTCATACTCCGAGAACATGTAGTCCACCACACGGCGGCGATACTCCTCCGAGAGATCGACCACATGAAGCGGAATATCCAGGCGTTTGGCCACCATCTCGGCAAAAAGGCGGTCGTCGTGCCAGGGGCAGTCGCCCTCCAAAGTACCCGTCGTATCGTGCCAGTTAACCATAAAGAGGCCGATGACCTCGTGCCCCTGCTCCTTGAGCAGCCAGGCAGCCACCGAGGAGTCCACACCTCCCGAGAGTCCTACTACAACCTTTGCCATCCCCGCTATTCGTTATAACTCCAACAACCCCTCAGGGAGGACAAACTTCACCTTGCGCCCCTCGAAGTCGATGGCCGCAATAAACTCCTCAACGGCCGGGATCAACCGCTCCTGCCCATCCAGGCGCACCTCAAAGAGGGGGTTGGCCTCGCTATCGTAGAAGTCGATCAACTCGCCGGAGCGCCTCTCCCGAGTACCTGCCACCTGAACCTCGGCAGCAAAACCGATCAGATCCTCCAAGTAGAACTCCTCCTCATCGAGCTCCTCGGGTTGCAAGTCCATGCTCAGTTCGCGTCCAAGAAGCTCCTCCACGCGCCTCTCGCTCTCTAAATCGGCAAAGCGCACCAAAGCCCCACTGCGGCCACGGCGCTCAAAACGATCGCAATAGAGCGGCACTACCAGGCCGTCAATCTCGGCCAGCAGGGCATCCTGCGCGGGGTTGAAATCCTCGGGGAAATCGGTATAGAGCGAAAGAATCACCTCGCCCTCACTTCCGAACTTCTTGTTGACTCTTGCTACCGTTGTCATCTTCTTAGTCGCTTTTGTGCCACAAAGATAGCCTATTTTTTTGAATCTTTGCTATCCTTAGAGAATCAATGCCCCTCGGAAGTGTTGTTCTTCTCGGAAATTCTTTCTACCTTTGCCCTACCGTATGGCCGATGCTGTACGGCAGATTTTACGAAAGTGTTTTCGTCGTCCTTGTTAGAGAATGTGGAAGTTTTCAGAACTGAAGGATATTCGAACAGCACTCATTTCTTGTATAGTTGTGCAGCGGTGCATGCTCTTTGTACCTGCTCCATACTATTCAAGTGTGGGGCATTGTATCGTTTATGTCAGTTCGGGTCCTTCCACAACCCTCTAACAGATAAACGAAAGTCAACTCCACACTTTCTTTATTTTATAAACCGACCTTTCGGAGTTGGGGGCCAAAAAACTTTATTTTCATGAAAAAACTGTTATTGTTTGCTGCCTTGTTTATGGCTGTCCCTATGTTTATGGGGTGCGATGACGAAGAGGACGTTCAGGGCGGCCTGAGAAAATCAGATCTCTATGGCACCTGGAAAAGTTCATCGGGTGGAGATCAATTGAGGATCAACTCGAATGGCACCTACACTTTTGATGGCGTCTATCTTAACTATGGTGGAACTTGGGCTTTCGATGGCTATGCTCGTATTTGGGTAACACATCGAGATGATGGATTTAGTGCTACGAATATAATCCATCTTTTAGACAAAACAACCTTTTCCTATACCGATCAATATGGGAACCACTATAGTTGGAAACGTTAATTATTAACTTAACTTTCAGTATTATGAAGAAGTTTTTGATTCTTTTCGTTGCCTTATTTGCAACCTTTTTTTCGATTTCGAAGGCCGAGGCCCAAAACAGAATTTCTGCGCCCAACTCCGTTGAAGCGTTTTTTATGGCTGAAGATTTCGACCATATAAAATATTCCGGTTCGTATGGTGTCGGAGGATCGGCTATCTTAACCGATTTCAACCTCGGCTTTAGTTTCAGAATGCGTTTTAATTATGGCTTTGCCCCTATTAGCGAAGCTGAAGGTCTTATTTTTGACGTTGGACCACTATACACCCTCTGTTTTACTGAGAATTTCAGTTTGGCTATTCCTCTGCACATTTCTTTAGGATTACTTGGAGCTGCAGAGGAGTCTACCACCAGCTGGGGATTTAACACTACGCCCGCTTTCCAATATGAGATTGGCCCGGTACTCGTCAAAGCAGGCCCCACCTTCTCTGCTCCCTTTAGTGGCGGGGATACCTCCTTTGGTTTTATCGCCGGCCTCGGCTATTGTTTTTAATTCGATGCGCATAATAATATGAAGTATGCAGTTAAACTTTTAGCCCTTACACTCCTATTCCCCCTTCTCTTCTCCTGCGAGAAAGAGGAGGAGGCAAAGGGCCCCGAAAAACTTATCTTGGGAGTTTGGGAACGAGATCTATACTCTTGGGACGAGGGCGGAGAGGAGTATGATTATGAAAGCCTATCCTTCTATAGTGACGGCATAGGGGTACGACGGCTATGGAAATGGATCGATTCCTCTGATAATTCTGCTACGTCACACTACGAGATGGTATTCACTTGGCGCCTCAACGGAGAGAACCTCCAACTCGACTATGGCTTTGGATATATCCACAACTACCGCGACGTAGAGGTAACAGAAGAGTACCTTACCATGTATATGGGAAATAACAATTTCATATACAGCAAGGATAAAAATAGTACCGATCGCAACATCCTTGGAGATATTGCCATGGAGATTATCGGAGAGTGGTCAATGACGGATCCCGAGAATGGAGCATCTTACCGGATCAATTTTCGGACTGATGGCAGCTATGAGGCACATTGCCGCAGAGGGGGTTCAGGTAGTGAGTTGGTGGAGCAAGGTAGTTATCAGGTACACAACTCGCGTGTACGCTTCAACTCCACGGCAAGTGGCTCTATGCTCAACGGTCGCATATTCTTAATAACTTTTTTAGGAACCAAGGAGATGGATCTGCGCACCGAAAACGAAACTCCATTCACCGCCTACAAGGTGAATTAGTGTTTTGTGTAAAGTCTTTTCGCAACGGGTCGACCTAACTTCGGGTCGGCCCGTTGATCGTTCGTGTCTATTTTTTTTGTATCTTGCGGAGCAAACGGAGAAATTTATGATTGCTATACCAACCCTGATGTTGGCCTTGGTGTGCCTCTTTAGGAGGAGGCAACACGAGCGGTGGACTCCGCTCGC
>CAZRJU010000020.1:0-18168 GCA_964600455.1 uncultured Alistipes sp.
ATCTTCGAGCCCACGCAGTGGTACATGGAGGAGAATATGCTCAGCGTATTTAAGAATAAGGTGAAGCTTCTGCCCAGCGGTATTCAGGGCAAGAATGCCGCCATCCTGGGTGCTTCGGCCCTCATCTGGCAGCAGTTGAAGTCGTAAGCCAAACCTCATAACAAAGCCAAGAGGTTGCCCCCCTTCGGGAAGCAACCTCTTACTTTTTCCGGCACACGGGAACGCCCCCTTCAGCTCGGGCTAAAAGGGAGGATTGGTCTTGTCGTAATCATCCTCGCTCATGATGCGGGCCACGCGACGCTCCTTGAAGAGTACCACAAGCATCGCAAAGACGATCGCGGCACAGAGTGCGCAGCCGCCCATAAACTTAAAATTGCCGCGAACGGTAAAATAGAGTGCTCCAAGGGTCAACAGACAAAGTGCGACGGAGCAGACAACAATCAGTGCATTCAGGTGTTTTATCATAAGGCTATCTCTTTTTTCATTCTTACCAAACAATCTCCTCCTTGCCGACACTGCGCAGGTAGGCATTGGCCTGCGAGAAGTGGCGACACCCTAAAAACCCCCGATAGGCCGACAGGGGCGAGGGGTGTACGGCCTTCAGGATGCAGTTGGATGCCGGATCCACGATGCTCCCCTTGCGTTGCGCATAGCTTCCCCAAAGCATGTAGACAAGCCCCTCTTTGCGCTGTGCAATGGCCTGCACCACTGCATCGGTGAAGCGCTCCCAGCCGCGACCGGCATGCGAAGCCGCCTCATGAGCCCGCACCGTCAACACGGCATTGAGCAACAAGACACCCTGCTCGGCCCAACGATCCAAATCGCCGCTCGCAGGACGTGGCGCTCCCGTATCCTCCGACACCTCCTTGAAGATGTTTTGCAACGAGGGCGGAAAGGGGACTCCGTCGCCAACCGAGAAGCAGAGGCCGTTGGCCTGGCCCGGCCCGTGATAGGGATCCTGCCCGATAATGACCACCTTAAGGCGATCGAGCGGACACTTATCAAAAGCACGAAAGATATGGCCGGCTCGCGGATAGACCTGCCCGGTACGATACTCCTCCCGCACAAACTCTGCCAACTCCCCGAAGTAGGGCTTGTCGAATTCGGCTTGAAGAATCTCCTTCCAATCGGCAGCAATCTTTACCTCCATGCTCTCTAACGCAGACCGTTAAACAAAAACTACGGACAAAGTTAGAAAAAAAGTTTTGATATTTCCCGCCTTTTCAATACATTTGTCTGAATATTTTTCGCTTTCTAACTTTTATTACGATGAAACGCACGCTTTTAACCCTTTTGTTACTGCTTTTTGCCCTCGCCGAGCCCCTTTCGGCCAAACGTGTGAAGATCCATTCACCCCGCGGACGACGCTCGGCCGAGCATGCTGAAGCCTACGCGCCGGTGCGCAACCTGATCTTCATGATCGGCGACGGCATGGGTCTCTCGCACGTCTCGATGATGATGATCGAGGATGGCTACCGGGAGGGCCCCTTCGATCGCATGCACAACATTGCCCTGACAACCACCTACTCGGCCAATAACCGCGTAACGGATTCGGCTGCTGCGGGAACGGCTCTCGCTACGGGCTGCAAGACCAACAACTCGATGCTCGGCGTTACACCCGACACGCTGCCCTGCCTCTCGATCATCAGCCGCGCATTGGAGCGTCGCATGCCGGCCGGCGTGGTGGCAACCTCCGAGATTCAACACGCCACTCCGGGCGCCTTCTATGCCCATACAACTCACCGCAGCGACTACACCACAATCTCAAACCAATTAGTAACCAGTGGGTTGGATGTTGCCTTTGGCGGAGGTCGCAAAGCGATGGCCGAGGCGGGTGCCGACGGCATCAGCCCGATCGACAGATTGCGTGAGGGGGGATGTCCCGTCATCACCGAGTGGGCCGAGACCGATACGATTGTGAATGGTCGTGTGGTGGGGCTCTTTGCCGAGGGACACCTGCCCTCGATGCTCAACGGCCGAGGCGACTTTCTGCCGCGAGCCACGGCCAAGGCGTTGGAGATTCTCTCCTGCAACGCCCGTGAGCGCAACAAAGGCTTTATCCTGATGGTCGAGGGGTCGCAGATCGACATGGAGAGCCACGGCAACAATGCCGAGGGGGTCTTGGCCGAGACGCGCGACTTTGCGGCAGCCGTGGCCGAGGCGATGCACTTTGCCGATGAGCACCCGGGCACGCTGCTTGTTGTTACGGCCGACCACGAGACCGGAGGCCTGACCATGCCGAGCGGCAACAGCGACTTCCTGCGTTCGGAGAGCGGAATCAACTACACCTTCTCCACCGGAGGCCATACGGGAATCATGGTTCCCGTCTACCTCTATGGCTCGGGGGCCGAGTATATCAACGGTATCATGGACAACACGGAGCTCTCGAACCGACTGGCCGCCCTGCTCGGATTGGACAAATAGGGTTTTGGTGCTTTCCAAAACGACAAGTGGCGCAGATGATTTTCTGCGCCTCTTGTCGTTTTTAAGAGAAGAGCCCCTGCGAAATCCCCCGCCGCAACAGACAAAGGGCCTTCGCCTTCTCCTTTTGAAGCGTGCAAAGGTAGTAGAGTGCGATCAGCAGGGTGGCTCCCCATTTGAGGAACTCCTTGAAGCGGGCGAGCTTAAGGCGGCCTTCGATCTCGGCACGAGCCCGCTGGCTTACCCCGATCTGCCGGGATAGCGCCTCCAGGTAGTCAAACGAGAGTTTCCGAGCCGGAATCAGGTGCCACATCACCGCCCCCGGGGTGTAGAGAATCTGCTCGCCACCCGCTCTGAGGCGGGCAAAAAGGTCGCTCTCCTCGCCCCCGATCAGACGCTCACCCACCCGACCCAACGCGGGATTGAAGTGCCCATAGCGGGCCAGAATCTCCCGCCGAAAGGCCATATTGCCACCGGCCGGGATCCGTCCTCGCGGGAAGGGGCGCACCCGATCGCCCCAATCCATCGGATTGGCAATGGGTTCCTCGGTAAAACGCGACATCCAGCAGGGACGGGGTTGCTCCTCATAAGTGGCCAGCACAGGGCCGCCTGCCGCGGCACAGTCGGGATACATGGCAAAGAGCTCCACATAGGAGCGCAGAAAATCCCGATGGATGCGCTCGTCATCATCAACAAAGGCGATGATGGCCCCCTCGGCAGCCCGAATACCGCAGTTACGGGCATGGGAGAGCCCCTGCTTCTCCTCATACAGCAACCTAAAACGGAACTGCGGATAGCGCTCCGCAAAGGCCCTGAAGGCCTCCTCGGTATCATCCGTCGAACGGTTATTGACCACCACGCACTCCCAGGCCGAGCCCGCAAGGCTCTGCCGGGCAACCGATTCGAGCAACTCCACAAGGGCTCTGCTTCGGTTGTAGGTGGCAACAATCAACGAGATTTGAAACATAGGACAAATGTACACAGATTTGACAAAAAACCACTCCTTTCACCCCCATTTTTCGATCACTTTTTTAAAAAACCGATAAAAAATAACAAATTATCCCTATCTTTGTCGCAACAAGCAAAACTAACCGGATATGAACCTTAGAAAAAATTTCATGCGTCTGTTGTTGGCAGCCGTAGCCCTTATTGTAACAACCACCACCCTGCAAGCCCAGCAGGTTGTTCATTGGACCTCCTCCAGCAGCGAGGTTGAACCCGGCCTCTTCCAAGTCGAGATCAAGGGTATGATCGAGCCCGGCTGGCACGTCTATAGTCTGGAGATCGGCGAGGGCGGCCCCATTCCCACCTCCGTTACTTTCGAGTGCCCCGAAGGCGTTACGCTGGTCGGCAAAACCACCACGCCCTCCAAGGAGCACCGCTACTACGACGACGTATTCGAGATGGAGATCGGCCATATCGAGACGATGATCCGCCTGATTCAGCAAGTGAGAGTCGACGTAGCCGAGGCCGAGATCAAGGCCACGGTGGAGTATATGGCCTGCAACGAAAACTCCTGCACCTCTCCGACCGAAGAGGAGTTTTCCTTTAAGCTCACCCCTACCCCGAAGTCTGCGGCGGTTGTAGAACCCGAGGAGGGCTCCTCCTCGATCTGGGGCTATATCATCGAGGCGATCCTCTGGGGCTTTGCCGCGCTGCTAACCCCCTGCGTATTCCCGATGGTGCCGATGACCGTCTCCTACTTCCTGAAGGGTGAGGGTGGCCCCACAATGGGCCGTATCCGTGCCTCGCTCTACGGCTTCTTTATTGTTGCCCTCTACACGCTGCCCATTGCCGCCATCATCCTTATCACCCGTCTGGTGGGAGGTGATGCCGTAACGGCCGACATCTTCAACTGGATTGCCACGCACTGGCTGCCCAATATCATCTTCTTCTTAGTATTCATGGTCTTTGCCGCTTCGTTCTTCGGAGCCTTCGAAATCACGATGCCCTCGTGGTTAGTCAACAAGACCGATGAAAAGGCCGACACGAAGGGGTTGGGCGGTATCTTCTTCCTGGCTCTGACCCTGGTACTGGTCTCCTTCTCCTGCACGGGCCCGATCGTGGGTTCGGTGCTGATCAAATCGACCGCCGGCGAGTTCTGGACCCCGATTATTACGATGTTGGCCTTCTCGTTGGCCTTCGCCCTGCCCTTTACTCTTCTGGCCCTCTTCCCCTCGTTGCTGAAGAAGATGCCCAAGAGCGGCGGTTGGCTCAACTCCGTGAAGGTGGTAATCGGCTTCATCGAGGTAGCCTTGGGTCTGAAATTCCTCTCGGTGGCCGACCAGACCTATCACTGGGGGCTGCTCGACCGTGAGGTCTACCTGGCCATCTGGGTCGTCGTGTTTGCCCTGATGGGCCTCTACCTGTTGGGTAAAATCAAGTTTGCTCATGACAGCGATCTGCCCTACATCGGGGTTGGTCGTCTGACGTTGGCCATCGTGGTATTCTCCTTTGTGGTCTACCTCATCCCGGGTATGTGGGGCGCTCCGTTGAAGGCCCTCTCGGGTTATCTGCCTCCGATGACATCGCAGGATTATGTGGTAACGGCCGGGGGCGGTGCCATTCAGGCCCCGGTGGAGCAGTCGCGCAAGTATAGCGACATCCTCCACCTGCCCCACAACTTGCAGGGCTTCTTCGATCTGAACGAGGCCGAGGCCTACGCAGCCCAGGTGGGAAAACCGCTCTTCATCGACTTCACGGGCCACGGCTGCGTAAACTGCCGTGAGATGGAGCAGCGCGTATGGGCAGATCCCCGCGTGCTGGAGATCCTGCACCGCGACTATGTGATCGTTGCCCTCTATGTGGACGACAAGACCGAGCTTCCCGAAGAGGAGTGGATCACCACCGACAAGGGCAAGGTGCTCAAGAGCCTCGGCAAGATCAACTCACACTACGCCCTCACGCACTATGGGGTGAATGCCCAGCCCTACTACGTGCTGCGCGACAACAGCGGCAATCAGCTCGTGACGCCGCGTGCCTACGACCTGGATGTGGAGGGCTTCCTCGGCTTCCTGAAGGCCGGACTTGAGGCCTACAAAAACGGCGAGCACCTCTAATCCCCCCCGCAACCATAAACCGAAGATTCTTCCAAAGGGGATCTTCGGTTTTTTCAGTTTTTTTACCTCTTTGACTATCAACAAAACCCAACAATGAAAAAGTTTTTAATCCTTACAGCAATGGCTATGATGGCACTTTCGTGTGCGCCCAAAGCAGGTTCCGAGGCTCCGGCCATCGACCTTACGAGCCTGGATCGCTCCGTTGATCCGGCCAACGACTTCTACCAATTTGCCACGGGCGGTTGGCAGAAGCTCAACCCCCTCAAGCCGGAGTTTGCCCGCTACGGCTCCTTCGATAAGCTGCGCGAGAACAACGAGATCCGTATCAATGAGCTCTTCCAGGCGATGACCGCCATGCAGACCGAGGAGGGTTCGGTGCAGCGCAAGATCTGCGACCTCTATAAGTTGGGTCTCGACTCGGCCCGTCTCAACAGCGAGGGAGCAGCTCCGCTTCAGGAGGATCTGCGCGAGATCTACTCCGTGGAGCGCAACGGGCTCACCGAACTGATCGCCTCGCACCACAGCGCAGTGGGAAGCCCGCTTTTCGCCGCCTTCCCCGAGGCCGATATGAAGAACAGCTCGATGACGGTGCTCTACCTCTGGCAGAGCGGCTTAGGTATGGGTGACCGCGACTACTACCTCGAGGAGGCCAATGCCGACCTGAAGGGGGGCTATGAACTCTACCTGCAGCAACTCTTCCGCCTCGCGGGTATGGACGAGGAGGGTGCCGTGCGCGGTGCTGCCGCCACGCTGCGCATCGAGGAGCAGATTGCCGAGCGTTCGCGTTCGAGTGTGTCGCTGCGCAACATGGAGGAGAACTACTACCCCATGTCGCTCGATGAGGTGAAGCGTCGCTACAATGCCATCGACTGGGAGCGCTACTTCAACATCCTCGGCATTGAGGCCCCCGAGCGCCTGATCGTCGGCCAGCCCGAGGTGATGGATCTCTACAACACGCTGCTTCTGAAGAGCGATATTACGGATCTGCGCTACTACCTGGCTGCCCACTACCTGAACGACGCAGCGAGCTATGTCAGCGACGACTTCTATGCCGCCTCTTTCGACTTCTTCGGTCGTCAGATGTCGGGCAAGCAGGAGCCCCGTCCCCGCTGGAAGCGCGCCATGAGCACCACCGACGGCACCTTCAATATGGCCGTCGGACAGATGTATGTGGAGAAGTACTTCCCGCAGGAGTATAAGGAGAAGATGCTGACCTTGGTTAGCAACCTCCAGACGGCCCTCGGACAGCATATCGACGCCTTAGAGTGGATGTCCGACCAGACGAAGGCCTTGGCTCACGAGAAGTTGGCCACCTTCAAAGTGAAGATCGGCTATCCCGACACCTGGAAGGAGTATACCGGTCTGGAGATCGACCCCGCGTTGAGCTACTGGGCCAATGTGAAGGCAGCCTCGACCTGGTCGACGGCCGATGCCATGCAGAAGGTGGGCAAGCCCGTCGATCCCGAGGAGTGGTTGATGAGCCCCCAGACCGTCAACGCCTACTACAACCCGACCACCAACGAGATCTGCTTCCCGGCCGCCATTCTTCAACCTCCCTTCTTCAACCCCACGGCTGACGATGCGGTGAACTACGGCGCCATCGGTGTTGTGATCGGCCACGAGATGACCCACGGTTTCGACGATCAGGGTCGTAAGTATGACAAGGTCGGCAACCTGAACAACTGGTGGAGCGAGGCCGATGCCGAGGCCTTCAAGCTGCGTACCGATGTTCTGGAGAAGCAGTTCGATGCAATCGAGGTACTGCCAGCCACCGAGGAGCGCGAGGCCCTCTATGCCAACGGCTCCTTCTCGCTGGGCGAGAATATTGCCGACCAGGGAGGTCTGCGCGTAGCCTTCACGGCCCTGCAAAACAGCTTTGGCGGGGTAGAGCCCGAACCCATCGAGGGCTTCACGGCAGCCCAACGCTTCTACTTGGCTTATGCTGCCCTTTGGGCCCAGAATATCCGCGACGAGGAGATCGCCCGTCTGACCAAGATTGACGTACACTCGCTCGGTGTAAACCGCGTAAATGCTACCCTGCGCAACATCCAGAGCTTCTACGATGCCTTTGGCGTAACGGAGCAGCATGCGATGTACCTCGCCCCCGAGGAGCGTGTGGTGATCTGGTAATATACCCTCGGATTATAACCCAAAGATGGGGCTTGCCGGCCAATTGCCGCAAGCCCCATTTTTTCTTTTAGAAAACTTCTCCCCCTGCCATCTTTTTCTTACCTTTGCTCTCAAGAAGCGTATAGAAGATGACAACCGAGATATTACAGGGGCTCAACCCCGCTCAACATGAGGCGGTTATCCACTACGAAAGTCCCTCTCTGATTATTGCCGGAGCCGGCTCGGGTAAGACCCGTGTGCTGACCTCGCGCATTGCCTACATGATTGCCCGGGGGGTCGACCCCCGCTCGATCCTCGCCCTCACCTTTACAAACAAAGCGGCCGAGCAGATGCGCGAACGTATTGCCCGCATGCTGCCCGACGGACGGGCCCGCCAGATCCGCATGGGCACCTTCCACTCGGTATTTTCGCGGATGCTGCGCGAGAATGCCGCCCTGATCGGCTATCCCGACACCTACACCATCTACGAACCCTCGGATTGCAAAAACCTGATCAAGACCCTGATCAAGGAGTTGAACCTGCCCGAAGAGAAGTATAAGCCGCAGGCCGTGCTCTCGCGCATCTCCTTTGCCAAAAACTGCCTGGTCACCCCCGGGGCCTACTTAGCCAACTCGACCTACGCCGCCGAGGATCGCCAACGCCAGCAACCCCGGTTTGGCGAGCTCTACAACCGCTACTGCCAACGCTGCAAGCAGAACGGCGCAATGGATTTCGACGACCTATTGCTGCAGACCAACATCCTCTTCCGCGATGCCCCCGAGGCCTTAGCCCGCTATCAGGAGCAGTTTCAATATATTCTGGTGGATGAGTACCAGGATACGAACTATGCCCAGTATATGATCATCCGCCGTCTGGCACAGCACCACGGACGTGTCTGTGTGGTGGGCGACGATGCACAGTCGATCTACTCATTCCGCGGGGCCAAGATCGAAAATATCCTCTCGTTCCGCAACGACTACCCCCAGGCCCGGGTCTTTAAGTTGGAGCAGAACTACCGCTCGACCCGCACGATTGTCGATGCGGCCAACTCGGTGATTCAGCACAATGCACGCCGCATGGAGAAGCGCTGCTTCTCCGAGGGGGATCGAGGCGAGAAGATCCGCATCATGAGGGCCTACACCGACCGCGAGGAGGCCGAATTGGTGGCCACAGCGATCCGCGATCGTGCCCGTGAGGTGGGCGAGGAGTGGTCGGAGGTGGCTGTGCTCTACCGCACCAACTCCCAATCCTCGGCCATCGAGGAGAGCCTGCGCCGACGGGGGCTTCCCTACCGCATCTACAAAGGCTCCTCCTTCTACGACCACAAAGAGATCAAGGATCTGCTGGCCTACATCCGCCTGGTGATCAATCCGCTTGACGACGAGGCCCTGCGCCGTATCATCAACTATCCGACACGCGGCATCGGCCAGACCACCGTGGAGCGCATTGCCGAGCTGGCCAAGCAGAAACAATGCTCGATGTGGGAGGCCGTGGATACGCTCTGCGAAGAGGCGGCCGAGGATCGGGTGCAGCAGACCATCGCCCGCAAGGTGAAGGAGTTTGTGGGGCTGATACGCACGCTCTCGCTTCGACGTACGGAGCTCTCGCTCTATGACTTTGGTCTGGAGATCGCCCAACGTTCGGGCATCCTGCCCCTCTACCGTCTGGAACAGAGCCCCGAGGCCACCTCGGCAGTGGAGAATATCGAGGAGTTGCTCAACTCGATGCAGCTCTTCAAGGAGCAGCGCGAGGCTGAGATTCGCAACGGCGAGCGCAGTGAGGAGGAGCAACCCACCATCGAAGAGTGGATGCAGGGAGTGATGCTCATGACCGATATGGATCAGGATGAGAAGGAGGATCGGAATAAGATTACGCTGATGACCGTCCACTCAGCCAAGGGGTTGGAGTATAAGTATGTCTACATTGTCGGCATGGAGGAGAACCTCTTTCCCTCGCAACGTGCCATAGAGAGTCCCGATGGGATGGAGGAGGAGCGCCGCCTCTTCTATGTAGCCCTCACACGCGCCAAGGTGGCCGCTACGCTCTCCTATGCCGAGTCGCGCTTCAAGTGGGGCAGCATGGAGTTTTCGCGGCCGAGTTGTTTCCTCAAGGAGATTGACTCTGACTATGTGGAGTTTGCGACCGAGGAGGAGGATTTCATGCCGCGCTGCTCCACTCCTTCGGCCCGCACAGGAGGTGGTTACGGAGGCTCCTCGCACCCCGCCGCAAGAGGAGGTTTTGGTTCATCGGCCAATCCGGTCAGCCGACGAAGCGAGAGCGAGGCGATTCAGGAGTTGCGCCGCCGCTTCGACTATCGTTTCCAGAAGCAGGCCGAGCAGCGCCGCAACAACGAACAGCCCAAACCCGAATTGATCACCCCCTCGCGTCCTGCCACCGACCACCTGCGCAAGGTGGAGAACCGCCCCGCTGCAGCGGGGGCCTCAGCCCTGCCCTGCGCCTACGCGGTGGGCGATCGTGTGCGCCACCCGATCTTCGGTGAGGGCGAGATCGTGCGAATCGAAAATCTGGCCCAGGATCACAAACTGGGCGTACGCTTCCAAAACGGGAGCGAAAAGACCCTCTTGGCCAAGTTTGCCAAGCTAACCAAATGTTAAAGCCATGAGACTGAAAGAGCGCTACGAGGGGGTTATCGCCCGTTTTCAGGAGCAGATGCCCACCGCCGAATCGGAACTCAACTACCGCAACCCCTTTGAGTTGTTGGTGGCCGTTATCCTCTCGGCCCAATGCACCGACAAGCGGGTAAACATGATCACGCCGCACCTCTTCGAAGTGCTGCCCACCCCCGAAAAGATGGCCGAGGCCTCTCTCGAAGAGATCTATGCGCTGATCAAGAGCATCTCCTATCCCAACAACAAGGCCCGCCACCTGAGCGGTATGGCCCGCATGCTTGTCTCGGAGTTTGGGGGCGAGGTACCCTCCGAGCGCGAGGCCCTGCAACGTCTGCCTGGCGTGGGACGTAAGACGGCCAATGTGGTGGGTGCCGTTATTTGGCAACAGGAAGTGATGCCGGTCGATACCCATGTTTTTCGCGTGGCCAACCGTATCGGGTTGACCAACCGTTCGAAGAGCCCCTTAGAGACCGAACTCACCCTCGAAAAGCATATTCCGAGCCACCTGCTGCCCATCGCTCACCACTGGCTGATCCTCCACGGGCGCTACGTATGCACGGCCCGCAAGCCCAAGTGCGAAACCTGCATCGTCCGTCCCTGGTGCAAGACGGGTAGCAAGCCGGTTCAAGAGAGTACCCCCACAACTTAAAAAACGGAAAGAACCATGACAGCACTCTATAACGATATTATCTTCGGGCCGGTACGTTCGCGTCGCCTCGGCCTCTCGCTCGGGGTCAACCTGCTCCCCACCGAATCGAAACTCTGCTCGTTCGACTGCATCTATTGCGAGTGCGGTTGGAACGGCGACCACCCGGGCCCCCGCCGCTTCAATCGACGTGAGGAGGTGGCCCATCGTCTCGAGGAGGTGCTCCGACAGATGGCCAAAGAGGGCGAAGTGCCCGACGTGATCACCTTTGCCGGCAATGGCGAACCCACCATGCACCCCGATTTCGAGGCTGTCATCGACGATGTCATCGCCCTGCGCGACCGTCTCTGTCCCAAGGCCAAGGTCTCGGTATTGAGCAATGCCACCCAGCTCCACCGCGAGGGGGTATGCCGTGC
This sequence comes from uncultured Alistipes sp., assembly GCA_964600455.1. Classification (GTDB taxonomy): domain Bacteria; phylum Bacteroidota; class Bacteroidia; order Bacteroidales; family Rikenellaceae; genus Alistipes. The sequence continues at coordinate 11,282 of CAZRJU010000020.1, forward strand.
CCTTAAGCGGGTGGACAACAACATCCTTAAACTCGACTCGGCCTTCGACAAGACCGTAAAGCTGATGAATCTCCCCCAGGGCAACTACTCGGTGGAGCGCATTGTGGAGCAGTTGGCCTCCTTCGAGGGGCAGATGATTCTCCAGACCATGTTCCTGCGCGGCAGTTTCCGTGGCGAGAGGATCGACAACACGACCGAGGAGGAGGTAAGCGCCTGGCTGCGGCTCGTGGAGCGTATTCGCCCGAGCAAAGTGATGGTCTATTCGCTCGACCGCGACACCCCCTGCCCCACCTTGGAGAAGGTCTCGCGCGAAGAGTTGCAGGCGATTGCCCGACGGGTAGAGGCTCTTGGTATTCCCTGTCCCGTCGCTTAAAATTTTATCGAATTTCGATATTTTTTATTTGTTTTTCAAAAAATTTCATCTACCTTTGTCCTACCCTAAGGGGGGAGAATGAAAAAGAGGTAAAACCCTTTAGCTTCAACGTTAAGATGGATTTATTACAGATCAACCACATCACCAAGCGCTTTTCGGGTCATACGGCCTTGGAGGATGTTTCGTTATCGATCCCGCGCGGATCGGTCTACGGCCTTTTAGGGCCCAACGGAGCCGGCAAGACCACACTGATCCGTATTATCAACCGTATCACGATGGCCGATCAGGGAGAGGTATTGCTCAACGGCAAACCCCTTAAACAGGAGGATGTCTACCGCATCGGCTACCTGCCCGAAGAGCGCGGCCTCTACAAGAAGATGAAGGTGGGCGAGCAGGCGATCTTTTTTGCCCGCCTCAAAGGGCTCTCGCGTGCCGAGGCGATCAAGCGGCTGAAGGGGTGGTTTAACAAGTTTGGAATCGAGGAGTGGTGGAACAAGAAGGTGGAGGAGCTCTCGAAGGGTATGGCCCAGAAGGTGCAGTTTATCGTTACGGTGCTGCACGAGCCCGAACTTTTGATTTTCGACGAGCCCTTCTCGGGCTTCGATCCGGTGAACGCCTCGCTCCTGCGCGACGAGATTTTAGCCCTGCGCGATCGAGGGGCCACGATCATCCTCTCGACCCACAATATGGCCTCCGTGGAGGAGATCTGCGACCACATCACGCTGATCCACCGCTCGAAAAACATCCTCTCGGGCCGTGTGGAGGAGATTCGCCACAGCCACGGCAACAACATCTTCCAGGTGGAGTATCGCGGCGAGGAGAGCGCTCTGCGCCAGGCCTTGGAGGGGCACTGTACGATCCTCGAGGGGGCAGCCTGCCAATCGGCCTATGCAGCCCTGAAGTTGCAGGTGGGCTCCGATAGTGAGGTGCGCGAGGTGGTCAAGCGAATCAACGAAACAGTCCGGCTGCGCAGCTTCAAGGAGATCATCCCCTCGATGAACGACATCTTTATCCGTGCCGTCGGTGGCGAAGTTATCCAATAATCCGAAAACCTTAAATTCCCAACTCTATGTCGCAAGTAGGAATCATCATAGCCCGCGAATTTAACGAACGTGTGCGCAAAAAGTCCTTTATTCTGACCACCCTGCTGGTGCCGCTCTTCATGGTGGCCCTGATGGCCGTACCCTCCCTATTGATGCTCTATGCCGGTAGCGATACGAAGGAGATCGCCGTAATCGACCAAAGCGGCGTGATCCTGCCCCGCCTTGAGAGCAATGAAGAGATCCTCTTCACCCCCTGCGAGGTGCCTTTGGAGGAGGCCCGCCTCGACACCGAGCGCTTCGGCCTGCTCTGGATCGGGGAGGATATTCTGAGCAACAATAACAACCTGCGCCTCTACACCAACGCCTCCTCGTCGATGATCCTCGAGGAGAATATCGAGAAACAGATCGAAAAGATCCTCGAAGAGGAGAAGCTCAAGGGCTACCAAATTGAAAATTTGGCCGAGATTTTAGCCGCCGTGGAGACCAACATCACCCTGCAAAGTTTCCGCAACGACACGGAGGAGCAGAGCCCCTCGGCCGGTGCCTCGTTTGCCATCAGCTACCTGTTGGCTTTTGTGCTCTATATGTTCCTGATTATCTACGGACAGATGGTGATGCAGGCCGTTATCGAGGAGAAGAATACCCGTGTATTGGATGTACTGGTAACCTCGGCCCGCCCCTTCCAGTTGATGCTGGGCAAGATTCTCGGTATCGCCTCGGTAGCCGTTACACAGGTGGCCATCTGGGGGGTACTGATCTTCGGTATCGGGGCTGCGGGCTCCTCGCTCTTAATGCCCAAGGTGCTCTCCGGCGAGCAGTTAACCCAACTTACCGAACTGCAGGCCGGCACGCTCGACACCTCGACCATCGATCCCGACACCCTCTCCGATATGCAGCTCTTTGCCACCTTTACCGATGTGGGTTATCTGGCCATGATCTTTGCCTACCTGCTCCTCTTCCTCATTGGTGGCTATCTGCTCTACTCGGCACTCTTTGCGGCCGTCGGAGCGAGTGTAGACAATGTGATGGATGCCGGACAACTCACCACCCCCATCATACTGCCTATCATCCTGGCCCTGATGATTATGTTTGTGGTGATGAAGGATCCCAACTCCTCGCTTGCCTTCTGGTTCTCGATCATTCCGCTCACCTCACCAATCGTCATGATGGCCCGTATACCAGCCGGCATTCCCGCCTGGGAGCCCATCCTCGCGCTGGTGATCCTCTACCTCACCATCTTAGGAACCATCTGGTTGGCCGCCAAGATCTACCGTGTGGGAATCCTCATGCACGGCAAGAAGCCGACGCTCAAGGAGCTTTGGCGCTGGGTGGTAGAGAAGTAATCCGCCGACAGCCATGCCCAAGAGCCTGACCCTGCAACTCTCACCGCGCGATGCCGCCGACAGCCACCGCTACACGGCGGAGGCGGCTCGTCGTTTGGGAATCAGTGAGCGCGACATCGCCTTGGTGCGTATCCTCAAGCGCTCGGTCGATGCCCGTCGACGCCCCGTAAAGGTCAACCTCAGCCTCGAGATCTACGAAGATCATGAGCCGCAGCCCAAGCCGCTCCACTTCGACTATCCCGACGTGAGCCATGCAACCGAAGTTGTGGTGGTGGGTTCGGGCCCGGCCGGTCTCTTTGCGGCACTGCGCCTCATCGAACTGGGACTGAAACCCATTGTTCTGGAGCGTGGCCGCGATGTGTTGAACCGCAAGTACGACATCGCCCGCATCAACCGCAACGAGGAGGTTAACCCCGAGTCGAACTACTCCTTTGGTGAGGGCGGTGCCGGCACCTTCTCCGACGGCAAGCTCTTCACCCGCTCCAAAAAGCGTGGCGACTACAACCGTGCCCTGCAAACCTTGGTCTTTCACGGAGCCTCGCCCGAGATCCTCTATGAGGCCCATCCCCATATCGGTACCGACCGCCTTCCCCGTATCATGCAACGGATGCGTGAGAGCATCTTGGCTGCCGGTGGCGAGTACCTCTTCGAGAAACGTGTGAGCGATCTGCGCATCCGCAAGGGGCGCATCGAGGCTGTAGCCACGGCCGATGGCGAGTGGATTGAGGCTGCCGCAGTGGTATTGGCCACCGGCCACTCAGCCCGCGACATCTACCACCTGCTCCACGAAAAGGGGGTACGCCTCGAGGCTAAGCCCTTTGCCATGGGGGTCAGAATCGAGCACCCGCAAGCCCTGATCGACCGCATCCAATACCACAGCCCCGAGGGGCGTGGCGAGTGGCTTCCGGCCGCCTCCTACTCGCTTGTCAGCCAGGAGCAGGGGCGCGGTGTCTACTCCTTCTGCATGTGTCCGGGCGGCTTTATCGTGCCGGCCATGACCGACCGTGCCCAATCGGTGGTCAACGGCATGTCGCCCAGCGGCCGCACCTCACCCTTCGCCAACTCGGGCCTCGTTACAGAGGTACGCCTCAGCGACTTCGAACACCTACGGCAGGAGTGGGGCCCATTGGCCGGCCTGCGCTTCCAGGAGGAGTTTGAACTCCTGGCCCGCCGCGAGGGTGGCGATCGGCAGATTGCTCCGGCACAGCGCGTGGCCGACTTTGTGCGCGGCGTAGGGAGCAGCACACTGCCCAAGAGCTCCTATATCCCCGGAATCACCCCCTCGCGCCTCGATCAGTGGATGCCCCGTTTCATTAGCGAGGGGCTGCGAAGCGGTATTGCCACCTTTGGCCGCCGCATGCAGGGCTTTATGACCAACGAGGCGATTGTGGTGGGTGTGGAGTCGCGTACCTCGACCCCCGTACGCATCCCGCGCGACAGCGAGAGCCTGATGCACCCCGAGATGGCCGGCCTCTTCCCTACGGGTGAAGGGGCTGGATATGCCGGAGGAATCATCTCGGCTGCCCTCGATGGTGAACGCGTGGCCGAGGCCTTGGCCGCCTACCTGAAGTAGCCCTACCGAATACGGGGTACGATCCTCAGCCAAAGATAGAGCCGATACCAAAGCTGCTTCCAACGGAGGTGGCCATAGCGTTGTTGCAGCTCCCGAACAAAGTGCCTGCGCCGAAGAGGCGAGAGACGCTGCGGGGCGTGAGGCAACAGGCGCAAAAGCCGCCCCTCCAAGGCCCAACGCGTATGTGTGGGGAGCTCCAGACGCCGAAGCAGAATCTCCCCTAAGCGCACCTGCTCCCGATAGGCAATCCCCGTGCGGCGGGCCTCGGCCGTAACGCTCCCCTCCTGCTGCCGAAAATAGTTGCAGCGCTCCGAGAGATGCGCCACCTCCCCACGAAGAGCCACCTCGCACCAGAAGAGCCAATCCCCATTGAGCCGAAAGGTCGTGTAGGTGTGGTCGGCAGGGAGGGCCGAGCGGCGAAAAAGCACCATGCTGGCGTTGTAGACCACATTACTTAGGAGCATATTGCGCCGAACAAAGTGGGCCCCCTCCCAAAGATCACACCCTTCGGAGCGGAGCACCGCATGGCGGGGTGTACGGGCAATCGGCCGCGAGTTGTGATCCACCAGGAAACTCTCCGTATAGGCCATTACACAGCGCGGATTGCGGCGCATGGGCTCCATGCAACGCTCCAGGAAGCACCTCTCGGCATAGTCATCGCTCTCGGCAATCCAGATAAATTCGCCTCGGGCCAGTGCAAAGCCTCGCTGCCACTGACGGAAGGTGGATCCGCTGTTTTGGCTGTTGTAACGAATCGCCGTCACGCGAGGGTGGTGGCGGTAACGCTCAATGATTTGGCGCGATCCATCGGGCGAGTGGTCGTCCAGAAGAATCACCTCGAAATGGGGATAACTCTGTTGTAAGACACTCTCGATGCGCTGCTCCAAATAGCGGGCATGCCCATAGTTGGGGATAATGACCGAAACCAATCCCGGCCGATAGCCCGAGGAGGAATTTATCATAGCGGTAAAGGGTGGAGCGGATGGGGGTTTTAGCCTCCATTCCACAAAGAGCGGGCCTGTTTTGCAGCATGTTACCACAAAAAGGGGCCCTTTGGTACAAAAAAAGGAGAAATCCACTCCCCCCACGGCCCGATAGCTGTCCGATCAAAGATCGAAAACGCTTTCAAATATTGAGTATCAAGGGACTAATCCGTAAAATTGTTAAGCAAAAATCTCGTTTTTCAAAAAAATTGTTAAATTTTGAAATTTTTTTAATAAAATACTTGCACACTATTTTTTTTCGCCTTATCTTTGCATCGAAGTTTTAAGGTTCATTTAGGTTAGTAGTTTTAGGTTGGTTGAGGAAATCGGCCGGTTGTAACAAAAGGTGCCACTTAAGGGTGGCAGGTTTTGTTACTAAGATCCCAAACGGTGCTCGTTTGCGGATCGAATACCGCCGAAGTCCTCGCTTTTTTTGTCCGTATGCTTCAGGACTTTGCGCCACCCGACCTAAAGCCATCCAACAAGGCGATTGTGCATCACCCTTTCATTCCACAAAAAAAGGTTGCCCCGTTTAAGGAGCAACCTTTGTCTTTGGTTATAGAAATCTTGCTTACTCGGCAACCTCGATAGCCGTGGGAATAAAATAGTAGGTACCCCAGTAGACCTCCAAGGGATAACCCAAGAGGGTTACATTGGCTCCATTGTGGGAGTCGAGCAGCGACTGAACATCGGAAGAGGGATAGAGCTCGAAAGTGGTATCACCAACCGTCAAGGTGTAGGTGTTATCCAACCAGCCCTCTTCAACAGCCAACGTACCGGTAAGCGAGAGATACTCATAGCTCGAAACCGCAGCAAAGTAGGTTGCGGGATCCGTTACCACCGTGGGCTCGGGATAGGTAGCCGTAGCGGTATCTACCTTGGTTACCGTAATGCCCCAACCAGTGAATCTTGCGGGGAAGGGATCATTGCTCGAGCTATCACCCGAAACCGAAACGACATCACCAATGGCAAGATCCGAATAGTTATCGGCATAAACCGGAATAACACCCGACGCATCGGATACAAATACATATCCCTCGTTGGACTTGGCAACAACCGTAACAGCCTCCAGGGTGTAGGTGCCTGCCGTGTAGCAGTCGGCAACCTGCGTGGTAGGCTCTACGGGCTCCTCGGCCTCCTCAGCAAAGGTTACCTCGATGCTCGATACACGCACCTGGTTAGCCAGGCCCGTGATCGTAAAGCTCGTTACAGCGGGATCCAACGTAATGGTCGTCGTGGACTCACCCGAGCCCTCAACCGTGTAACCCTCACCATTGCTCAGGTTAAGGTTATACTTCGCACCACCGGAAGTAGTGAAGACAATCTTCGTCATCGCCTTCTCAGCCGAGATCGTCAGATTAGAGCTCTTGTAGAAGCGAGCAGGCTCTGCATAGTCGGCCACGTCGTTCGACGAGGAGCCCTTATCGTTGGTTACCGTAATGCCATTCTGCTCCCATACTTGCTGCGTAGTAGAAAAGGAAGTACGGTAAGCCTTGTCGGCAAACGAGATAACAGACACATTGGCAGGAAGTTCAGGGGCATCACCCTTCACGTGGCTTACGTAGTAGGCCG
>CAZRJU010000021.1:0-14017 GCA_964600455.1 uncultured Alistipes sp.
AACATCTCCTCGTCGAGTGCGTAGTTCTGCTTGCGCACCTTCTCGGCATAGTACCACCAATCCCAAGCGGCAAACTCGGCACCGGGCATTTCACGCTGCAAGAGGGCATTCATCTCGGCCAACTCCCCTTTGGCACGCTCTAAAGCGGCCGGGAAGAGCATATCGAGCAACTCGTAAACAGCCTCGGGCGTGGCAGCCATCTGGTCGGCCGTCACATAGTGCGAGTAGCTCGCATAACCGAGCAGATGGGCCTTCTCGATACGCAGGCGGATCATGTCGTTGATGATGGCCTTGTTATCCCGCTCGTCGTCGTGGTTGCCGCGCATGATATAGGCCGTGTAGATCTTCTCGCGCAGGGCACGATCGGTCGAGTAGGTCAGGAAGGGGAGCATCGACGAGGGCGAGAGGGTGAAGACCCAGCGATCCTTCAGCCCGGCATCCGCAGCCGCCTTTTGGGCCGCCTCACGCACACCGGCAGGCAGACCGCTCAACTCCTCGGAGGTGAGCTCCAGACGGAAAGCGCTGTTCTCGGCCAAGAGGTTTTGACCGAAACGCACCACCAGCGAGGAGAGCTCCTCATTGATCGCCTTCAGACGTTCGCGGCTCTCCCCCTCGAGCAGGGCGCCCGAGCGGACAAAGTCGTTGTAGATCTTCTCCACCAGGCACAGCTGATCGGGGCGCAACGAGAGGCTGCTCCGCTGCTCGTAGACGCTCTTCACCTTGGCAAAGAGGGCCTCATTCAGGCCAATCTTATCGCTATGCACAGCCAGGCGCGGCATGATCTCGGCCTGCACCTCTTGCAACTCCTCGGTCATATCGGCCGACGAGACCATCCCGAAGATCAGGCTCACCTGCGAGAGCATATCACCGGCAGCATCATAGGCCTCGATGACATTCTCGAAGGTGGGCTCATCGTTGTTCGAGACAATGGCGTCGATCTCGGCCTCGTGGATCGCCATGGCACGCTCGAAGGCCGGCAGGTAGTGTTGTGAACGAATCTCGTCGAAGGGGGGCACACCAAAGGGCGTAGTCCACTCTCCGGCCGAAAATAGCGGATTATCAGCCGATTCGCCATTGGATCGGCAAGCAGTTAGACCCATCATCAGGAATCCGATTAAAAATAAATGACCAAAATTTCTCCTCATATCTGCATTATTAGTTACCTTTGCATCAAAATTAAGCGTTAGCAAAGATAACGATTATATTATTAGTATGCAACTATTTTTCGCGCCCGATTTCACTCCTCCGCTCTACACGCTCAGTGAAGAGGAGTCAAAACACGCTGTTCGCGTTTTGCGCTTAAGCGAGGGGGATCGGCTCCATCTGACCGATGGGCGGGGCAACCTCTACACCTGCGCGGTGAAGGAGGCCCATGCCAAGAGGTGTGTGGTGGAGGCCGTAGAGCACCAAAGCGAATTTGAGAAGCGCCCCTACCGCCTGACAATGGCGGTGGCCCCGACCAAGAACATCGACCGTTTCGAGTGGTTCTTGGAGAAGGCTACCGAGGTGGGGGTGGATCGCATCATCCCGATCGAGAGCGCCCACAGCGAGCGCCGTACCTTCAAGCGCGACCGAGGCGAGAAGGTCATCACGGCGGCTGTCAAGCAGTCGCTCAAGGCCTACCACCCCATTCTGGAGGAGTTGACCCCCTTTGCAGAGGTGGTGCGGATGCCCTTCGTGGGAGAGAAGCTGATTGCCCACTGCGAAGAGAGCCTCTCGGCCGAGGGGAAGGGCTACCTTCCTCACCTGATCTCACCCGGCAAGGAGCTGTTGATCCTGATCGGCCCCGAGGGGGACTTCTCGCCCGAGGAGGTGCGGCTGGCCCTCGAGAACGGATTTCGGGAGATCTCCTTGGGCCGCCAACGCTTACGCACCGAAACGGCAGCCGTGGTGGCAACCGTGATGGCGGCAACGGCCAATGCGGAGAGGAGTTAAGTGAACGTTTTTTAGCAAACAAAACCCAAACAATATGTTTACAGAGACCCTGATGGCTCTTGTAGTGCTGAGTGTGGTGATCTTTCTCTGCCCGCTCCGCTGGAAGGGCCGCGTAAGCCTCTTGGTGGTACTCCTGGGTGCGCTGTGGCCCCTCTGCAAGGGGATCGGCGTGCTGCTCAACCCCACCACGGGAGGCCATCTTTGGCAGGCGCAAAACCTGGTTTTCGGGGGTGAGTGCGGGCTGATCGCCCCCCTCTCGGCCCTCTTTCTGGTGATCATCTCTTTAGGTGGTATCGCTACGGCGATCTATACGGTGGGCTACCTGCGCCCCTATGAAGAGAAGAAGTCGCCGGCCCACCTTTCGCTTCACTACCTCTCGCTCATCGTGCTGATCTTCTCGATGATGGGAGTGGTGCTCTCCGACGGAGGCTTCACCTTCCTCTTCTTCTGGGAGTTGATGACCATCGCCTCCTTCCTGCTCATTTTATTCGATGCCGAGCGGCCCGAGGTGCTGAAGGCAGCCTTGAGCTATTTAGTGATGATGCACATCGGCTTCCTGTTGCTTGTCGGCGGCTTCGTTACGCTCTGGCTCAGAGGCGGCGAGGCGAGTTTCTCGGCCCTTGCGACGGCCTATGGCCATGGGGCGGCCATTCCGCTGTTCCTGCTCTTTTTGGCCGGTTTCGGCATGAAGGCAGGCCTCTTTCCCATGCACGTTTGGTTGCCTGAGGCCCACCCGGCAGCCCCCTCCCACGTCTCGGCCATCATGTCGGGCGTGATGATCAAGACGGGTATCTACGGCATCCTGCGCATCACCGCGGCCCTGCCCCGCGAAGAGCTCCATACGGCGGGGCTTATTCTGCTCGGCTTGGGCGTGATCACCGGCCTTTGGGGCGTGATCCTCGCCGCCACGCAGAACGACGTAAAGCGCCTGATGGCCTACTCCTCGATCGAGAATATCGGCATCATCCTCATCGGCATAGGGCTTGGTACGCTGGCGGTGGCCGGCGGCAGCGAGGTGGTGGCTCTCTGCGCCTTCACCGGAGCGTTGCTCCACACGCTCAACCACTCTCTCTTTAAGTCGATGCTCTTCTTCGGAGCCGGCAATGTCTACTCGAAGTGCCACACCACCTCGCTCGATGCACTGGGCGGTGTGGCCAAGAGCATGCCCCTGACGGCCCTGCTCTTCTTGTTGGCTACGGTGGCCATCTGCGCCCTGCCCCCCTTAAACGGCTTTGTCTCGGAGTGGTTGATCTATGTGGGTCTGCTGGAGAATGTGGCCCTGAGCCAGAATGTGATCCCCTCGATTGTCGCCTTAGTGGCTTTGGCCCTGATCGGAGGCGTGGTACTGTTGGCCTTCACCAAACTCTACGGCATGGTCTTCCTCGGGTCGCCCCGTTCGCACGCCGTGGCCGAGGCCGATGAGGTAGATAACTTCCGCATCGTGGGCATGGGGCTCCCCTTGGTCGGGATTCTCTTAGTGGGGCTCTTCCCGCAGGGGGCCTATCGGTTAGTGGTCGGCAGCAGCTCGGCCCTTTTGCCCGAGATCGACACGGCCCTCGTAGCGCTGCCCGAATCACTCTCCCTGATCTCGCTCTCGGCCTGGGTATTGCTGGGTATCGCGGGGCTGATCGGCCTCTTGAAGTGGGGGTTGCAGCGCCGCCGCTCGGTCCGCGAGGGTGCCACCTGGGGGTGTGGTTTCACGGCCCCCAATATCCGCATGCAGTACACGGGCGAATCCTTTGCCGAGGGGTTGGAGTCGATCGCCTCCTCGATGGCCCAGTACACGGGTGAGGGTGAGGCGGTATCGCCGCAGGAGATCTTCCCCTCGAGCCACAGCTTCTCGGCCGGCCACAAGGATAAGGTCGAGTCGCTCCTGAAGCAGTGGTGGGTGGAGCTGCTGCGCCGCATCAACAGCTATGTGATGCGTCTGCGCACGGGTAAGATCAACCACTACATTCTCTTTGCCCTCGCCTTCCTGGTGCTGGTCTTCCTCCTCTCACTCTTAAACTGGATCTAACGATGATGTACCTACTCAATATCACGCAGCTCCTGTTGGTTGCCCTCGCCATTCCGGGCACGATCAACCGCACGCGGGCCCTGTTGGCCGGTCGCAAGGGTACGCGCTTTATGCAGCACCTCCACAACGTGGCCCTGCTCCTGCGCAAAGGGAGTGTCTACTCGACCACCACGACGGCGCTCTTCCGCCTTACGCCGATCCTCTACCTGAGTTCGGCCTTGGCTGCCTCGCTTTTTATTCCGGTGGGCGACCTGCATGCTCCGCTCTCCTTCAAGGGCGATATGATCCTCTTCGCCTACACGCTGGCCATCGGGCGTTTCTTCCTGATCTTGGCGGCCCTCGATACGGGAAGTTCGTTTGAGGGAATGGGTGCCAGCCGCGAGGCCCTCTACGGGGCACTGGTCGAGCCCGCGCTGATGATGGTCTTTGCCACCTTGGCGCTGCTCTTCGGCTACACCTCCTTCGATGAGGTCTTCTCGGCGGCCCGCCACTTCGATCTGCAACTCACAATCGTCCTGATGTTGGTGGCCTACCTGCTTATCCGTCTGCTCTTTGTCGAGGCGGGACGTGTGCCGGTCGATGACCCCCGCACCCACCTCGAGCTGACGATGATCCACGAGGTGATGTGCCTCGACTATTCGGGCGTTGATCTGGCCCTGATCCAGATCGGCGGTTGGGTAAAGAGCGCCTCCCTGGCCATCTTGGCCGCCAATGCCGTGGCCATGCCGCTGGGTTACCATTGGTGGGTCGTAACGCCGCTGGCGGTGCTCCTCTCGGCCCTGCCCGTCGGGGTGGTGGAATCGACGCAGGCCCGTAACCGTCTCTCGCGCAACACAATCTTCATCCTCACGATCGCCATCATGGCCCTGATCGTCTTTATCATGGGTTACCTCACCAAACAAAACATCCAACTCTAATGATACTCTCACTGATCATCCTCTATATCCTCTCGCTGATCTGGTTGGCCACCACCGAGCGCTTCCGCACGGCGGCCTCGATCATGGCCCTGCAGGGGTGGATTCTGATGGGCATCGCCCTGCTGCGTCTGCATACGCTGAACTGGGCCGAGCTGCTCTTCATCGTGGCCGAGACCTTGGTCTTCAAGGCGCTGATCGTACCGGCCATCCTCTTCTCGGTGATTCGCCGCACGAAGATCAACCGTATTCAGGCCTCGGGCTCCTCGCAGGTGCACACGCTGCTGCTCTCGATTGCGGCCTTAGTGGCCAGTGCCTCGCTCACCTACTATGTGGCCGACCACTCGGTCAACGTCATCTTCTTGGGCGTGGCGCTCTATGCCCTGCTCAGCGGATTGATCCTCATCGTATTGAGAAGCCGTATCTTCCCCCACCTGGTGGGTTTTCTGGTGATCGAGAACGGGGTGTTTCTCTTCTCGATGGCTATCGGCGTGGAGATGCCCCACCTGATCAACATCGCCATCATGCTCGATATTCTGATCTCGATCCTGCTCCTGGGGCTCTTTACGCGCAAGATCGACGAACAGATCCACTCGGACGATACCGACCTGCTCACCCACGTTAAAGATTGATGCGTATGGTACTCTATTTTATACTCTCGATCACGATTGCAGCCCTCACGCTGCTTTCGCGCAACAAACGGATGGTCGCCCTGATGGGGGTGCTCTTCTTCTTGGTGCAGGCGGCCCTGCTCGGCCATATCTGCAAGGGGGGCTATGGCCAGGAGTCGGGCCACTTCTTCCTCTTCGATGCCGCCGGCACGCTCTTCTTTGTGCTGCAACAGGCCGTGGGGGTCTTTGTCTTTCTCCACTCGGCCTACTACCTCAAGGAGGATACCTTCAAGGAGTATCGCCTCTACTTCACGCTTCTGCTCCTGTTGATGACCGCCATCACGGGGGTCTACTTCTCCGACAACATCGCCGTTACGTGGATTCTTTTGGAGGCCACGACGCTTTGTGCGGCCGGTATCATCTACTACCGCCGCGAGGCCAAGACCTTGGAGGCAACCTGGAAGTATGTCTTTGTCTGCTCGACGGGTATCGCCATGGCCTACTTGGGGATTCTCTTGCTCTGCTCGGTGGCCGAGGGGGGATCAATCGACTACCACTCGCTCGGGGAGCGTCTTCAGGAGGGCAATCCCCTCTTCCTGAAGATCGCCTTCTTGTTGGTGCTCTCGGGCTACAGCTGTAAGATGGAGATCTTCCCCCTCTATACGATCGGCATTGATGCCAACTATGCAGCCCCTTCGCCCGCTTCGGCCCTCATCTCCACGGCCTTGGTCAACGCCGGTTTTTTGGCCATCTTCCGCATCTACCGCATGATGGCCCATACCGAGATCTTCGACTGGATGCGGGCCGTGATGATCATTGTAGGCCTCTTGTCTCTGGCCATCGGAGCCCTCTTCCTGCGCCGCACCAACCACTACAAGCGCTTCCTGAGCTACTCGACCGTGGAGAACATGGGCATTGTGGCCATCGGTCTCGGTATCGGCGGGGTGGGTATCTGGGCGGCACTGCTGCATGTGGTGTGCCACACGCTGATCAAATCCTCGCTCTTCCTGCAGATGGCCGTTGTGCGCCAGATCTACGACAGCTACCGCATCAACCGTCTGGGCGACTACCTCTCGATCAACAAGGTGGGAGCCATCGGACTGCTGGTCGGAACGGTGGTGTTGTTGGCCTTTCCGCCCTCGCCGCTCTTCGTCTCCGAGGTGATGATCTTCAAGGCGATCTTCACGAGTGGCAAGTGGTGGTTAGCGGCCGCGATGCTGGTACTCATGTGCATTGTCCTCTACTCGGTATCGGCCCGCATCATCAAACTCTGCTACCAACCCAACCAGGAGCGGCTGCACCCCACCACTACCGACCGCATGCTCTCGTGGTCGGCCCTCATCCTGCTCTTCGCAGCGATGGTTGTGGGATTGTGGCAACCCACGCTGCTCTGCTCGATGATTAACCAAATTGCAACCTTCTAATCGGCCATGAAATACTACACAACCAACAATATTGCCGCCTCGGTGAGCTTGGAGAAGATTCCCGAGGTGGACTATGCCGAGTTTTATGCCGATCTCGACGAAAAACTCTCCAAGGAGCACTTCCACATCGGGCACTACTTTGCCCTGCCCGTTCGGGGGGAGTGGCTGAAGATGATCTGCCTGTTGCTTGACGACTCGACGGGACAGGTGCTCATCACCTCCTACCGCATCGGCTACTACGACGAGGAGGAGCTCCCTTCGCTGACGGCCCGTCACCCCGAGCTGCACCCCTTCGAGCGGGAGATCAGCGAGAAGCACGGCATCCGTTTTGCTGCCATGCCCTGGAACAAGCCCCTGCGTTTCCCGTTCGACCGTTTCGATCGCCACTCCTCGATCGACAACTACCCCTTCTATACGATGGAGGGTGCCTCGCTCCATGAGGTGAACGTGGGCCCCATCCATGCCGGCATCATCGAACCCGGTGCCTTCCGCTTTATCTGCAACGGCGAGCAGGTGCTGCACCTCGAGATCGCCTTGGGCTACCAGCACCGCGGCGTGGAGCACGCCCTGATCTCGACCCAAAACCGCCTGCGGCAGCTGCTTCTGGCGGAGAGCATTGCCGGAGATAGCGCCATTGCCCACTCATCGGCCTTTGTCGAGGCGGTGGAGAAGACGGCACAAAAGCCCTTCAAACCCTCCAAACGGTTGTGTATCGAGCGTGCGATAGCCCTTGAGTTGGAGCGTATGGCCATGCAGATTGCCGACACGGGAGCCCTCTCGATGGATGTGGGCTATCAGCTCGGGCAGGTGGCCTGCGAGGCGCTGCGTACGGTGGTGATCAACACCACGCAGGCCTGGTGCGGCAACCGCTTCGGCAAGGGGTTGATTCGTCCCTTTGGCACCAACTTCCCGCTCACCGAACCCAAGCGGGAGATGATCCGTCGTAACGTGGCCGATGTGCGCCGTCGTTACAACGAGGTGAAGGAGGATATTGCCTCCTCGCCCACGCTGCTGGCCCGTTTCGAGCAGTGCGGCTGCGTGGAGCGGGAGCAGATGATCCGAATCGGCGGGGTGGGCCAGGCGGCCCGTGCCTCGGGCCTAAAGCGCGATATTCGCGCCACACACCCCTGGGGGATCTATGCCACGGGGGAGCTCAACCACCAAGTCGTGAAGCGGGATACGGGCGATGTGATGGCCCGTTTGGCCGTGCGCTGCCGGGAGGTGCTCCAATCGGCCGACTATATTGAGCGCCTTTTGGATCACTACCCTACCGGCGAAGAGGCCGGTCGACCCGAGCTCAAGCGCCCGCTGCGGGGCGGAGAGCTCTCGTTTGGTCTGGTGGAGGGGTGGCGCGGCGAGACGCTGCATGTGCTGGTAACCGACCCCGAGGGGGAAGTTACAGCCTGCCGCATCAAGGATCCGAGCCTGCACAACTGGTTGGCCTTAGCCTTGGCGGTGCGCAACGAGGGGATCTCCGACTTCCCGATCTGCAACAAGAGTTTTAACCTCTCCTACTGCGGCCACGACTTGTAGGAGCTAAACGACATCGAATATCGCTTATGATTATTCCCAAGCTGAAGGTTCTTCGGAGCCACGGAAAACAGTATATCCCCGACCTGAATAAGGTGGAGCTTAGCGAGGAGTTTCGGGGGCGTCCCGAGCTACTGGACGGGGGCGATGGTGCGGCCTTGGAGGAGGCTGCGGCGCTGTGTCCGACACGAGCGATCACGACAGCCCCGTTGAGCCTCGATCTGGGGCGCTGTCTCTTCTGCGGTGAGTGCGCCCGCTGCGCCCCCCAAAGCATCCGCTTTACCAACGACTACCGCATAGCGGCAACACGCCGTGAGGATCTTGTCGTGCGGGTGGGCCAAAGCGCCATCCCGTTCCACGAGGAGAGTATCCGACCGGAGGTGCGCAAGCTCTTCAAAGAGGCCCTGAAGTTGCGCGAAGTATCGGCCGGAGGTGATGCCTCGGTGGAGATGGAGCTCAACGCTTCGGGTAACGTGAACTTCGACTTCAGCCGTTTCGGGGTGGAGTTCACCGCCTCGCCCCGCCATGCCGACGGCACGGTGATCACGGGGCCCATTACGCAGCAGATGGCCGAGCCGTTGGCCATCAGCCACGCGGCAACGCCCGATCCCAAAGTATTGATTCTCTGCGGATCGGAGGCTATTTCAGGCGGTCTTTTCAGCGAGAGTCGTGCCATCGACCGCAGCTTCTTGGAGAAGCACCACGTGGATTTGTGGGTGCCCGGCACACCGACCCATCCGATGACCTTTATCGACGGAGTGATGAACCTCCTCGGACGAAAAAAACGCGCATAACCCCCTCTACGCGACGGCCATGTTACGCACCCTCTTCTGCTCCTTCCTCAAGATTGGCGCCTTCACCTTTGGAGGCGGCTACGCCATGATCCCCCTGATCGAGCGGGAGGTGATCGAGCGTCGGGGGTGGATCAGGCGTGAGGAGTTCCTCGATCTATTGGCCCTGGCCCAATCGGCCCCCGGGCCCATATCGCTCAACACGGCGGTCTTTGTCGGCTATAAACTTCGGGGCTACCGCGGGGCTCTTTGCGCCCTTGCGGGGGCGACGCTGCCCTCCTTTTTGATCATCTTGGCCGTGGCGATCTTCTTTCGGGAGATTCGCCAAAACCCCGTCGTGGAGGCGGCCTTTCGGGGGATGCGACCCGCGGTGGTGGCCCTGATCCTCTACCCCATGATCACACTGGCCCGGGGCATGCACCCCGCCATGATCCTGCTTATTGCCGCTTCGGGCTTCGGCATCTGGTTCTTTGGCCTTTCGCCCATCCTTTTTATGGTGCTCGGTGCCTTGGGAGGGGTGTTGTGGCACCTGCTCACACTTAAAAAAGCTACGAAAAAATGATCTTCTGGCAACTCTTTCTCAGTTACCTGAAGATCGGATTCTTCGGGTTTGGCGGGGGCTATGCCATGCTCTCGCTCATCCATGCCGAGGTGGTGGTGCGGCATGGATGGCTCTCGGCGGCGGAGTTTGCCGACATTGTCGCCGTCTCGCAGATCACCCCCGGACCCATCGCCATCAACTCGGCCACCTACATCGGCTACACGGTGGGCCTCGAACATGGGGGGATTGTCGGGGCTCTCTTCGGAGCACTGCTCACCACAACGGCCGTATCGCTGCCGGCTTTGAGCCTGATGATCCTCATCACGCGCTTCTTCCTGCGCCTGAAGAATAACCCCTTGGTGAAGGGGGCCATGCTGGGGTTACGCCCCGTGGTGGTGGGATTGATCGCCTCGGCGGTGTTGCTACTGCTCTTCCCCCGCTCGAGCGACGGGGCCGATCAGGCCTTCAGTGACACCTGGAGCTGGCTCCTCTTCGGTGGGGTGCTCATCGGGCAGTGGAGGCACATAAACCCCATCCTGCTGATTCTTCTATCAGCAGTGGCAGGCATTGCTATCTATCTATAAAAGAGGGCGTTAGGCCACAGGAAAGAGGAGCAGGGCCAAAAGCAGCATCACCACAAAGCCCACAACCAAAAGGCCCACCAAGGAGAGACAACCTCCGATACAGCCCGTCTTGGCAGGGGCCCCCGCGGGCAGGCGGTTGGAGAGAAGCACCACCAACAACCCGACAAGCGGCGTGAAGAGCAGACTGAGCAGGAAGGCCCAACCAAAACCGATCTCACGACGGCTACCCAACCAACCCACTAAAGCCGGCAAAAAACACCCCATGATCAGGGCTCCGATAATAATTGTAATCATAGCTATATCAACAAGTTAGCTCGTTATCAAATTAAAAACTTGCCCGGTAATAGGTTCCCAGCGGGAGCTCCTTACCCCGGCGATCGGCAAAGTAGAGTTCACCGGCCTCCTCCTGCTGCGGTGTGGGGAAGGCCTGACGAACGGCCGTGCGGGCCAAGAGGGCCGAGAGGCCCATCGAATAGAGGTTCAGCACCAAGAAGGCGCCATCGCGCTCCAAGAGGGCGGCACAGCAGGAGAGCATCTCCCCGATCTGCTCCTCGAGGATCCACTTCTCGCCCTCGGGGCCGCGGCCATAGGCCGGCGGATCGAGAATGATACCGTCGTAGCGGTTGCCCCGACGGAGCTCGCGGCGGACAAACTTCAGGGCATCCTCCACCATCCAGCGCACCCCCTCCAGACCACTTGCCTCCATATTCTCGCGCGACCAGGTAACCACCTGCTTCACCGCCTCGACATGGGTAACTTCGGCTCCGGCAGCGCGGGCTGCCAGCGTAGCCCCACCCGTATAGGCAAAGAGATTCAAGAGCTTGGGCGGTCGCTTTTTGAGGGTGGCAAGGTGTTCCACCCGGTCGTAGATGTAGTTCCAGTTCTCGGCCTGCTCGGGAAAGAGGCCCACATGTTTGAAGGAGGTGAGGGCCAGGCGCATACGCAGGTGCATGCGTTTGTAGTCGTAGCGGATCGTCCAGCGCGAAGGCATCCCCTTTTTCAGGCTCCATTGGCCCCGCTCCTCGCTCTTGGCATCGCGCAAAAAGGAGGCATGGGCCAAGGCTGCCCACTCTTCCTCCCCGAGGCTCTTGTGCCAGATGGCTTGCGGCTCGGGACGGCGCGTGATGTAGGCACCAAAGCGCTCCAACTTCTCCCGATCACCCGAATCGATCAACTCATAGTCGTCGAATGTCGTCTTTAACTCCTGTAACATATCTTCTGTTTGCTTCGTTTTACTTCTCCTCTTTGAGGCTCATCTCGCAGGCTGCGCAGTCGAAACAGAGGCGGTAGCGGTGGCGGCCATGCTCCAAAAAGAGCTCCTCGCGCAGGGGGGTACCCTCCTTGAGGCAGGCACCGATCTCACGGCGGATGCAGTAGGGGCTGCGCAGCAGGGTCTTTCCCTGAAGTTCCGAGGCGAGATCCAAGCCGCGGGCAATCTCCTCCACGCCATGCTCCCGATAGAAGGCCTCGGCGAGGGAGTTGGTGACGTTCTCCTCGGCCTCCAAGCAGCGGCGGGGGTAGCGGGCCGTGCCGTTATCGGGCAGGATCAGGTGGTCGCGCCGAAGGGCCAAGCGGGCCTGCAAAAGCGCATCCAAGGTCTCGCGGCGCAGCTCGGCAACAAGGCTCGCCTTCAAAAAGCGCGGGGTGCCCCGAAGTTCCAACTCCTCCACCCGAAAGATCGTGTCGCCACTCTTGCGCACCTGCTCGGCGATAAGGCGGGCCATGCCTTCGGGCTTCTCGGCCTCGGGGAAGGGCCCCGTGCGGCTGCAAGTCGCCTCCACCCCCTCCTCGTCGCGGTAACGGAGGGTGATGCGCTCCTCGGAGATCTCCACCTCGGCCCTAACGGCAATCGTGCGGCTCAGGCGACTACGCTCCACCTGCTGGGTGAAGAGGCGGTCGTAGTTGCGGTAGAGCGGGGTTCGGGGGGCGATCTCCACACGGCGATTGGGGAAGATGCTACGCCCCTCCACGCGGTTGATCAAAAAGCCCTCACGGCCAAAGCAGAGCCCGTCGCCCGGGAAGAGGGGGGCCTCGCGGTCTAACAGCAGCGAGCGGCCATCCGAGCGCACCACCTCACCCACATACTCCCCCACCGCCTTCGGGGTGGAGAAGGAGGCCACACCGCTTTGGCGGCCACCATACATATACTCGGTGAAGCCGCGCGTAAAGCTCTTGGCCGGGTCGGGGGTGAAGTCGAGCGAGGTATGGCCCACCGAGGCTCGTTTGAGCCCGGGACGAAGGGCCAACTCGCGGTCGATGGCTTGGCGATACCAGGCCACCACATTGCGGATATAGGTCGTATCTTTCAGCCTCCCCTCGATCTTAAAGGAGCTCACACCGGCATCCATCAACTCGCCCAAGCGGCTACTCAGGTTGAGATCCTGCAACGAGAGCAGGTGTTGACCTGTGAGCAGGCGCTCCCCCTTGGCCGTGAGCAGGTCGTAGCTCAGGCGGCAAGGCTGCGAACAGCCACCGCGGTTGCCCGAGCGGTCGGGGTGCATCGAACGCGACAAGAAACAGCGGCCGCTATAACCCACACAGATCGCACCATGCACGAAACACTCCAGTTCGATCTTTGTGGCGTGCCGAATGGCCCGTATCTCCTCGAGCGAGAGCCCCCTTTCAAGGATCGCACGCGCAAAGCCGCACTCCTCCAAAAAACGCACCCCCTCTTTCGTTCGGTTGCTCACCTGGGTCGAGGCATGCAACTCGACGGGTAGTCCCATGCGCCGAAAGGCCATATCCTGCACAATGAGCGCATCCACCCCCAAGTCGATCAGGGAGCGGGCAAGGGCCTCGGCCCGATCGAGCTCCTCCTCGTAGATCAAGGTGTTGAGCGTGAGATAGATCCTCACTCCGTAGCGATGGGCATAGTCGACCGCACGGCGAATCTGCTCCAAATCGTTGCAGGCCGCCTGACGAGCCCCGAAATGCGAGGCCCCCATATAGACGGCATCGGCACCGGCATCCACCGCCGCCACCACCGAGAGATAATCTTTGGCCGGAGCCAACAGCTCAATTGCTCGCTTCATAAGCACAAAGATAGTGGAAATTCAAGATTCAAAATTCAAAATGCAGAATTATTTTTTGTTGTGCCGGGGGGTGTGGGGGGGGGTTAGCCTGGGAATTATGGGAACACTGGGAATAATGGGATTACCCAGAGCGTATTACTAAAGCAATTCCCCACAGCAAAAAAACAATTTTGAATTTAGAATTTTGAATTTCACTGTGGCCCCCACTTTTACACTTTTTTACACCTTTTTACAGGCTGCACGCCCCTGTAAAAAGTGCAAAAAAGCACTACCTACTCACTCTTGCGGCATACCCCTCACCGCACGGGTATCTTTTTTAATACCTGTGCACCTTACAGGCTGTGCCGTAGTCGCAGGGTAACAACCCATAAAACGGTAGGTTGTTTACCCGCGATGGCAGCCCCTTCAGCATGCTTGATTTAGATTTATAAATATAAATAAGCATCTATACACAGCCATCCATATCCCTCTATATAACTCTCTGTATTTAGTTATATATAAGGATATATATAGCTTGTTGTAGCTGCCGAGGTTGTCCGTTGGGTAGGGTTTGCTGTTGTGGTGCAGGGGGGGGTAGGAGGATGAGTAATGGGAGTAATGGGAGTAATGGGAGTAATGGGAGTAATGGGAGTAATGGG
>CAZRJU010000021.1:14117-18166 GCA_964600455.1 uncultured Alistipes sp.
AGTAATGGGAGTAATGGGAGTAATGGGAGTAATGGGAGTAATGGGAGTAATGGGAGTAATGGGATTACCCGGGGCGTATTACTGTGGGGGCGTTAGCCTGGGAATTTAGGGAATTTAGGGAATGATGGGAGGCCCACAACGCTCCGGGCAATCCCAGTATTCCCATTACTCCCATAATTCCCAGGCACACTCCCCCACGGCACAACCACTTTTTTACACTTTTTACAGTTTTTACACTTTTTACAGGGGTGTGCAGCCTGTAAAAAGGTGTAAAAAAGTGTAAAAAGTGGGGGAGGCCCGGAAGGGAATTCAAAATTGAGCGAAAAAGAGACTTCGCTCTTCTGCTGCCGAGGCTTGCACCGCAGTTCAAAATTGGGCCCTTGCTGTGGGGAATTGCTGTGGGGAATTGCTTTAGGTAATACGCTCCGGGCATTCCCAGTACTCCCAGTACTCCCAGTACTCCCATAATTCCCAGGCTAACTCCCCCACGGCACCCCCCCCCGCGGCACAACCTCCCATCCTCGCACCCCACGGCCCCCCTACGACACAACAAAAAATAATTTTGCATTTTGAATCTTGAATCTTGAATTTTCACTATCTTTGCATTTCAAACGTGATATTTCCTTAAGAACAAGAAAAAGTATGCTTACACTCAAGCAACTGCGTGACGACCGCGAGGCGGCCATCAAGAGATTGGCAAAGAAGGGGGTAGATGCCGCTCCCATACTGGATAAGATCGAGGAGCTCGACGACAAGCGCAAGGCCCTGCAGGCCGAGTTGGACAACTGCCTGATGGAGCAGAACAAGGCTGCCAAGCAGATTGGTGCGCTCATGGGCCAGGGGAAACGCGAGGAGGCCGACGAGATGAAGGCCCGCGTGGCGCAACTGAAGGCCCGTTCGGGCGAGCTTGCCCAGGAGCAGAGCAGCGTAGCCGAGGCCTTACAGGAACAGCTTGTTACCCTGCCCAATTTCCCGGCCGACATTGTCCCCGAGGGGCGCACGGCCGAGGATAATGTGGTGGTGAAGCAGTCGGCCGAGATTCCGGAGCTGCCCGCCGAGGCGCTCCCCCACTGGGAGTTGGCCAAGAAGTACGACATCATCGACTTCGACTTGGGCGTGAAGCTCACCGGTGCAGGTTTCCCCGTCTACAAGGGCAAGGGTGCCCGTCTGCAGCGTGCGCTGATCAACTTCTTCTTAGATCGCAACACGGCAGCCGGCTACCAGGAGGTGGAGCCTCCGATCATGGTCAACGAAGCCTCGGGCTTTGGCACGGGACAGCTGCCCGACAAGGAGGGTCAGATGTACCACGCCACGGCCGACAACTTCTACCTCGTACCGACGGCCGAGGTGCCTGTAACAAACATCTTCCGCGATGTGATTTTGCAGGCTGACGAGCTGCCCGTGAAGATGACCGCCTACACCCCCTGCTTCCGTCGTGAGGCCGGCTCGTATGGCAAGGATGTGCGCGGTTTGAACCGCCTGCACCAGTTCGACAAGGTGGAGATCGTGCAGGTCGCCCACCCCGAGAAGTCGTATGAGGCACTGGACGGCATGGTGGCTCATGTCGAGTCGATCGTAAAATCGCTCGGCCTTCCCTACCGCATCCTCCGTCTTTGCGGTGGCGATATGTCCTTCACGTCGGCACTGACTTACGATTTCGAAGTTTATAGCGAGGCACAACAGCGCTGGCTGGAGGTGTCGTCCGTATCGAACTTCGAGTCGTTCCAGGCCAACCGCCTCAAGCTCCGCTACCGCGACGAGCAGAAAAAGACCCAATTGGCACACACTTTGAACGGTTCGTCGTTGGCACTGCCGCGCATTGTAGCCGCCCTGCTGGAGAACAACCAAACGGAGGAGGGAATCCGTATTCCGGAGGTGTTAATTCCTTACACGGGATTTGATTTTATCAAATAAATGGTTATATTTGCATTAACAAACACACATTAACAATAAACAAGTACAACTATGGCTCACAGAATTACTGACGCTTGTATCGCTTGCGGTACCTGCATTGGCGAGTGCCCCGTAGAGGCTATCTCGGCAGGCGACATCTATGTTATCGACCCCGATAAGTGCATCGACTGCGGTGCTTGCGCCAGCGCTTGCCCCACGGAGGCAATCGTTGCCGAGTAAGCTGACGGCTTACAGCAAAAAAATCCCTCGAACAAAAGTTCGGGGGATTTTTTGTAATTCAAAATTCAAAATTTAGAATTCAAAATTATATAGGGCAGTAAAGACTGCTAAAGGTGATTAAAAATTTTCATTTTGAATTCTACATACTACATTTTGCATTTAAGAAGGCTTCAGCCTTTTCAAGGTCTTCGGGGGTGTCGATGCCGATGGTTTCGATGTCGGTCACGCCTACGCCGATCTTATAGCCGTTTTCGAGCCAGCGGAGCTGCTCCAACGACTCGGCCTTTTCGAGCGTCGATTGCGGCAGAGCCGTCACCTCACGCAACACCTCCGCGCGGAAGGCGTAGATGCCGATGTGCTTGTAGAAGGTGTGCTTCATGAGCCACTCCTCGCGGGGCACATTACGCAGGTAGGGAATCACCGAGCGCGAGAAGTAGAGCGCCTGCGAGGCCTCATCCAAAACCACCTTCGGGGAGTTTGGATTCTCGAGAGCGGCCAGGCCATCCTCCGCCTTGAAGGGCTTGACAAGCGTGGCGATCTGCGTGGCGGGGTTCTCGAAGCACCGTTTCAGTGCCTCGAGCTGCGAAGCCTGAATAAAGGGTTCATCGCCCTGCACATTGACCACCACATCGTACTTATCGCCCACCTTTAAGTAGGCCTCCCGGCAACGATCCGTACCGCTGCGATGCTCCGTAGAGGTCATCACGACCTTACCGCCAAAGGCTTTCACCGCCTCGTAGATACGCTCGTCGTCCGTAGCAACCACGGCATCATCCAAAACGCCTGCGACCTGCTCATAGACACGCTGAATCATCGTTTTACCGCCCAGCACGGCCAGCGGTTTGCCCGGGAAGCGGGTCGAGGCGTAGCGTGCCGGGATGATGGCAATAAATTTCATACCTATTATATTAGGGCGAGGCGCAACACCTCGTCGTTGGTTCGTACATAGTGGAACGTAAGTCCCTCGATGTAGTCGGCCTTGATCTCGGCTACATCCTTGCGGTTCTCCTCCGAGAGAATCAGCTCACGGATACCGGCTCGCTTGGCGGCCAGCACCTTCTCCTTCACACCACCCACGGGGGTCACGCGACCTCGCAGGGTCGTTTCGCCCGTCATGGCAATGCGCTCCTTGACTTGGCGCTTGGTGTAGGTCGAGACGATCGAGGTAACCATCGTAATACCGGCCGAGGGGCCATCCTTCGGAATCGCACCTTCGGGTACATGGATATTCAGATCGCACTTCTCGAAGAGCGAGGGATCAATACCCAGCTCCGCGTGATGCGCCTTGACCCACTCGAAAGCGATTGTGGCCGACTCCTTCATCACATCGCCCAGGTGACCCGTGAGGCTCAAAGCACCCTTGCCGGGCGTGAGCACCGACTCGATGTAGAGGATATCGCCCCCCACCTCGGTCCAGGCAAGACCCGTCACAACGCCCGTCATGCCGGCCACCTCGTACTCATCCTTGAGGAATTTGGGCATACCGAGCACCTTCTGCACCTCCTCGATCGAGATTTCGGCCTCGTACTGCTCCTCAAAGGCGATCTGCTTGGCACGCGAGCGCGCCAGCTTAGCCAGCTGCTTATCGAGCGATCGAACACCCGCCTCGCGCGTATAGCCGCTGATGATCTGCTCGACAGTCTGCGGGGCGAGGGTCATCTGCTCGGCCGCGATGCCGTGTGCCTCGCGCTGCTTCGCTACGAGGTGCTCCAAGGCGATCGAAATTTTCTCCTCCATCAGGTAGCCCGGGATGTTGATCATCTCCATACGGTCGCGCAGGGCCGGTGCGATGTTCTGAATATTGTTGGCCGTAGCGATAAACAAGACCTTCGAGAGGTCATACTCCACGTCGATATAGTTGTCGTGGAAGGTGGTGTTCTGCTCCGGATCGAGCACCTCCAACAGGGCACTCGACG
>CAZRJU010000022.1:0-18084 GCA_964600455.1 uncultured Alistipes sp.
TCCAGGATGACGTTCATACCGTGGGCATGGGCCGTATCGAGCAGCTCACGCAACTCGCCATCCGTACCAAAACGCTCGTCGATTACGGTGGTATAGATGGGCCAGTAGCCGTGGTAGCCCGAGAACTTGGTGTCGGGGTCGACATTCTGTCCCCACGCATCGTACGGATTCTGCGTAATGGGCGAGATCCAGATCGTCGTAATACCCAGATCCTCGAAGAAGCCATCCTCGATCTTCTGGGTGATACCCTTCAGGTCGCCTCCCTGATAATCCACCTTGGGGAGTACATCGGGGCGATTGAGCGGCTTATCGTTCTCCGTGTTGCCGTTCTTGAAGCGGTCGATCATAAGCGAGTAGAGCACCTGTGCCTGGTTGTCGTGGCGGTTGATCTGCTCCACACTACGCAACACCTTACCATGGTGGAGCGGAATGAGCACATCGTTATAGAGGCCCTGCTCGTTCGAGGCATAGATACGCAGGAACGAACGCTCCATCTTCTCGGCATCCTTCGGGATGATCACCCCAAAGGCCCCCTCCACGGGGACAATGCAATCGGCCGGCAGACGGTTATTCTGCCACAGGGCCACCACCTGCCCGGGCTGGCTGCTGGCCGCTACCGTCACGATCTTCATCATCGAGCCGGCCGTGTAGAGGTAGTTCTCCTCTGCGGGCTCACCCTTCAGGGCAACGATCGAGACTGCCTTACCCTCCTTCCACACGTCAAGCGAGGTGGCATACACCCCCTCGGGAGCCGTAACATCGAAGAGGCTCCAATCCTCCTTGGCAGCCTTCACTACCAGGCCGTCACGCCCCGTTACGGAGTCAGCCTCAACCCACTGGGGATAGTAGTCGGTCAGATAGACACGCTGCTCACCCTGCTGCAGGTGGAGCGGATAAACCGGCTGCCGATTGGCCTCCACGGGCACCCCCTCAAAGAGTGCCGACTGACACCCGATCAGCGCCCAAATCGAACCCAGCAATAAGATTGTCTTTTTCATTTTAGGTTTGGTTTTATTTTATTGTTATCTTCTCTTTCCTCTATTGTTCGTAAGTTCATACTTCCTTTGCGACCTCTCGACTGACTCGAGGATCGACTTTTCTCGGGATCGGCAGACCGATCAAAGTCTGCCGATCAAAAAAATCCGAACGAGAGCAGCCCTTAGGCTACTCCCATTCGGAAATTACATACTAAAGCGTCTGCCAGAGCGAATCGTTGAGCGATCCCTGATTCCAAGCGGCATCGTCGGTAATCACATAGCAGTTCTTATCGCCGGTCGGGAGGGTCAAATCACCCGTCTGGTTCCACTTGCTATCCCAGTTGTGCTCAGCCTTGGCAGGATCCATGCGCACGAAGATTACATTGGTGTAACCGGCCGGAACCTCGCACTCGAGTACACCCGAGGTCGAAGAGGCGGTCATCGTAGCCCAAGTGTCGCCATTACCATAGAAATAAGCCTCAATACGAGCCGAATCCGAAGCCCACTGGCCCGGCTTCAGATAGATCTTATTGGCACTGGGATCGGGCGTCGAGGGGGTGGGAGGCGTGTAGATAGCAGGATCAATCACCGTAGCCGAAGCACCCGATACGGCGTAGTAGAGATCCTTGTCAAGCACTACATCCTTGATATCACCGGTCTGAGCCGAACCGTTGTTGAAAATCAAGTTAATGGTCTGGCCATTGTAGGTAGCATCCAACTGAGCCACAAAGTAGGTCAAGCCATTTACCACCTCTGTCGACATGGCTGTACCGGCCCAAGCGCCATTGATAGGATTGCCTGCAGCATCCCAAGCATAGAGGTTCATGTTGCTCCAACCGTCCTCGCTATAAGCATAGATCTTATAGCTACCCGTAGGCGTGGGCTCCGGCTCGGGTTCGGGCTCGGGGGTCGTACCACCCGCGGCGGCAACAATCTTCATCGAAGCTACATTGTCCACGATCGTGAAGTAGATGTCGTAGGTACCGGCGGTAGGCATTACCAAGTTACCGGCATTGTAAACAACATCAAAAGCCTCGCCGTCTACGGTAAGGGGAGCCTCACCAACACCATAGCTGATATCCCAGCCGCCATCGGCACGCACCTTGAACTCCGAGTTGTCGGCATCGAACGTAACGCCCGTAGCCACAACCCAACCATCCTGAGCGGCCATCGACTTGTCTACATTCCAATCGTTATTCACACCGATTACACCCCAGGTGTGGTCGGCTAGCACAACAACGGGAATCTCGGGCTCGGGAGCCTCGGTACCGTCGAGCGTAGCAAGCCACTTGCCATCGGCGTTCTTCTCGGTAAGGGTGATCACATGGTCGGCAGTCATCTCAACACCGGCGATGTCCACCGTCTGCTCCGTACCGTTGTTTACGATCGCGCTGAGGGTCTTACCCGTAGCGGTAACGGGGGCCTCAAATACCCAGTAGGTTTTGCCGTCCTTCTCCTCCGAAACGAGGGCCTGGCCGGGCCAGGTGCCACCGGTGTAGTTCACACCGTCAGCATCCCAAATCCAAGCGTTCACATTGGTCCAATCGGTAGCCGAAACATCGAAGTAGAGCTTGTAGCTAACCTCCTCCACGGTATCCTCGGTGGCAACACCATTCTTCAGGGTGAAGTAGTAGTTGCGATCGAGCGTGATAGCCTCGCTATCGCCCGTCTGCGTACCGGCGTTGTTGTTGAAGATAAACTTAATGGAGAAGCCGTTGGTCGAAGCGGGCATCTCATAGCCTACATAGTTCTTACCGTTCTGCGTAGCGGTGAGGGTCATCTCCTTACCGGGCCAAGCGTTGGTCAGACCGGTGCTCTCGCCACCATCAACAGCATTCCAGGTGTAGAGATAGGTAGCCTCCCAAGCATCCTCGTTGTTTACGTAGATGATCTTACCACCCGACTCAACCTCGGGCTCGGGATCAACGGGAGTCTCAACCACGCCGTCGCCCTCGGTGCCATACATCTTGGCATTGAGCTCATAGCGCAGATCGTTCGAGTCGCTGATGTAGAGGTATACACGGTAGTTACCGGCCTCCTCAACGGCGATGTTATCACCACCGGCGGCAGCAACGCCATCGACACCACCCCAGTTCAGGGCCCAGTCGGCATCGGCGCGGAACTTGAAGCCACCCGAGAGGTTCTCCACGTCGGCGTAGAAGCGACGCTTGGCGGCGTTGAAGGTCATCACGACATCCTCGCCCCAGCCGTTGAAGTCACCTACGATACCGATCTGGTCGAACGAGTAGTTCTTGGTCAGCGTCAGGCCGGCAACATCCAGAGCGAAGTGGTAGTAACGCTTAGCACCGTATACGGTAATATTGTCACCACCACCGGCTACGAGGGTTACGGCATCGGGCTCAACGAGCTCGGTCTGCTCGGGTGCCATCGAGTGCTCACTCACACCCCAATCGCCCTTCGTAAACTTAAAGCCATTGGCAGCCTTTCCTACCTCCTTGAAGTCAACCACACCCTCATAGAGGTTTGCATCACCCTTGAAGTTGTAGAGGAAATCGAAGTTGGAGGCTACAGTAGAGTGGGTCCAACCGTTGAAGTCACCCACTACATAGAAGGTATCGTAGCTCTTCTCAGCCGTGGTTACGGAGAAACGCACGGTCTGGGCCTCGGAGTAAACAGCCACATTACCCACCCAAGCACCGATACGGAGCTCAACATCGGCGGGAGCATCGGGAGCGATACCCATACCACCATCCTCGATGGAGAGGGCAAGCACCTTGTTCAAGTCCTCATAGGTAAGCTCGGCCTCAGTGGTAGCAATACCCTGAACGACCTGCTTCGAGATCTCGGGAATAGCAGCCTCGATCGAGTAGGTTACAATGGCACCCTCGCCAAAATAGGCAGCATCCCAGGCAAAGGCAAGGGTCTCGGTCTGGTTCGAGGCCGTGAAGGCGATCTCGTCCACACCCAAGTCGTGGAATACAGGAGCGACAACCTGATCCATCGGGAGGATCTGTACCGTCTCCAGATCGGTCTCACAGGCGGTCATCAGACCGGCTGCAGCCGCAAACGACATTAAATATTTCCAGAATTTCATAATCTTCTAAAATTTTATGGTTTCGAACCTTTGTTGGCTACTAATAACCCTCGGGGTTCTTCAGATCGGGGTTAGCCGCAATCTGCGAAGCGGGGATGGCAAAGAGCTTCTTGTAGTCGGGGAATGCCTGACCTACAGCCGACTCGTTACCCTTGAAGGGCCAGGTGTACTCTGCCGAGGTGTAGAGACCGTAGCGGATCAGGTCGGTACGACGGCACGACTCCCACATCAACTCACGAGCACGCTCGGCCAAGAAGAGGTCACGGGCATCGGTATTCCAAGCACCGGGAACGGTGATGGCGGGCTTACCCGTACGTACGGCTAGCTCGTTCATCTTAGCCTGAGCATCAGCCACACCCTGACCCAAGCGGGCACAAGCCTCGGCATAGATCAGGTAGATCTCACCCAGACGCACGATGGGAAGGTCGATATTGGTGAAGTTCTCGGAAAGAGCCGTCTCACGATACTCCTCCATCTCCTTGTCGTGGGGGATGTTGTTGAACTTAAACACACTCCAACCATACTGGAAGTCGATCACCTCGGCATGGCTGTTCATCGAGCCACCCTTACGGCCCTTGATGAAGAAGAGCTTACCACGCTCATCGAGCTCTGCACCATCCTTGGCGGCATACTCACCGGTGGTAAAGTCGGCATTCTCTACGTCGATGTTGAAGTAGCGGGCTACATAGTCCTCGTGAACGCGAATACCACCCCAACCACCGTTAACACCCATCAACGGGCCCTCGGCCTGATAATCGGTATCGGCCCAAGCGGCACGGCAGAGGAAGGTGGTACCACCATTCGACTGCTGCTTATTCGTATCAAAAGGAACGGCCATCAGGAACTCACCACGGGCATCGGGGTTCTCACCGTTATCGCCGCGGAAGAGGTCGGCATAGTTGGTAGCCAACTTGTAACCCAAAGTGAAGATACGCTCGCAGGTAGCCTTGGCCTCGGCATAGGCGGACTCACCCTTGTAGGTCTCGGCATTGAGGTAAACACGTGCCAAAAGGCCCAAAGCGGCACCCTTGTCCATACGGGGGTAGTTGGCCTGGGCGGCGGGCAGTGCACTATCCTCGGCAGCCACAGCCTCCAACTCCGATACGATGTAGTCGTAGATATAGGC
The DNA here is from genome assembly GCA_964600455.1 of uncultured Alistipes sp. Lineage (GTDB taxonomy): Bacteria > Bacteroidota > Bacteroidia > Bacteroidales > Rikenellaceae > Alistipes. Next base: position 5,159 of record CAZRJU010000022.1, read on the forward strand.
AGCAGGTTGCTGGGGGGGGGCGTCAGCACCAAAGGGAGTGTTCTCGGTAGCGAAGGGAACGGCACCAAAGACATCCATGGCCATCCAGTAGTACCAAGCGCGGATTACGCGGGCCTCGGCACGGAACTCCTGAATCTTGGCAGCCAACTCGGCGCTTACACCACGATCCGAGAGCTTGCCCGAAGCGGTCTGGCGCAGGTACTCGTTGCAGTAAGAGATTGCCTGAAGCGAGCGGAAGAATACACCGAATACGGCATCATTCTCGGCATCGGACCAGGTGTTGTAGTTCATCGTACGTACCCAACCGTCGTTACCCCAAGCGCACTTGCAGGCATCGGCGGTAATCTCCTGGCAGGCCCAGAAGGCACGGGTTACCTGGCTGGCACCGGCATCATTGGCCGATACATTGACCAACTCCTCCGAAGAGATCGTGGCATAGAGTTTGGCCAAACCCTGGATATAGGCCTCCTCTTCGGCACCATAAACGACCTCCGAAGTGATGTCATTATCATTCAAGGGAATCGTATCCAGATCGTTGACACACGACGTAAAGGCGAGCATCACGCAGGCAACCGCAGCAGCAAAATATCTTGTTTTCATTGTTATTGCGATTTATTTGGTTAGAAATTAAGGTTAAGTCGCAGCGAGTAGATACGGGGGCGGGGCCAGAAGGTACCGTTGATACCATCCACCGAAGTAGCCTCGGGATCCATGCCGCTGTAGTTGGTGATCACAAATACGTTCTGCACACCGGCAGCCACGCGGATCTTCAGGTCGGTCGAGCCGATCTTATCGAAGGTGTAACCGAGGTTGATGTCGTCCATACGGAAGAAGGAAGCATCCTCCAAGAACATATCCGAGATCCACTGCTCCTGAGCATTACCATCGGTCCAACCCGTCTTCAGAACGGTGGTGGCAAGGTTCGAGAGAACACCCGACGAGGCGTCGAACGAAGCGGTCGAGTTCTCGGCATAGAAGGCGTTGAAGGCGTAGTTGCCGATCGAACCGTGGCCGTTGAAGCCGAAGTCCCAATTCTTGTACGAGAGTTTGAGGTTCAGACCGAAGAAGAAGTCGGGCATAGGGCTCTTACCGGTGTTGTAACGGTCGTTCTGCGTCAAGAGGCCGTCGCCATCGCGGTCAACCAAGGCGTTCTGAATAGCCTTTCCGTTGGCATCGTAAACCTGCTGGAAGGTGTAGAAGGTGTAGGGCTCCAAACCAACCTTGTGCATCGTGAGGCCGACACCACCCGTACCCTTCGAGATACCACCCTGATATACAGCGTAGTTGGGGTCATCGGTATTGTTCAGCTTGATGAACTCGGTCTTCTGGAAGGTACCGTTAAAGCCGATACGCAGATTCCAATCCTTCGTGCGAACGGGGGTGAAATCCAAAGCGAACTCAACACCCGTGTTGCGCATCTCACCAATGTTGGTGAGGAGGGTCGAACCGAAGTTGGCACCCAGCGGCGTGGTAACAGTGTTCAACAGATCCTTCGTGTCGCGGCGGTAGAGATCCACGCTACCGGCGATGCGGCCATCGAGGAAACCGAAGTCAACACCCACGTTGTAGGTCGTGGTGGTCTCCCAGGTAATATCGGGATCATAAGCATAGGGAGTCCAGTAGTACTGGTAGCCATCCGAGCCCATGTAAGCCTGGTTGTACTGGTTGGTCGATAAACCGTAGCGAGCCAAGAAGGTGTAGTTACCTACGGCCTGCTGACCCGTCTGACCATAGCCCAAACGGAGCTTCAAGCTCGACATCACACGCTGATCCTGCATGAACTTCTCGTTCATCACGTTCCAAGCAAAGGCAGCCGAGGGGAAGTAACCCCAACGGTTCTCCTTGGCGAACTTCGACGAACCGTCGGCACGCAACGTGAAGGTGAAGAGGTAGCGCGAATCGATCGAGTAGTTGATACGGCCATAGAACGATACGAGGAAGCTCTCCTCCTTGTAGTAGTTCGTGTCATGCTTGGGGTTCAACTCACCGGTCTCGTTGAAGTAGCCATACGAGTTGCCACCGTTGAAGAAGTGCTGCCACGAGTAACCCACCATGGCATCAAGGTTGTGGATACCCCACGTCTCGTTGTAGTTGGCATAGAAGTCGAGCACCTGGTTGCGACGCAGGGTCATCGACTCGGTGTACTTACCCCAACCACGAGCATCCGTATCCTTCCAAGCCTGGTAGGAGTTGGGATTTACACCGTTCTCACCATTGGCCTTCGACCAGTCCAAACCGAGGTTCAGGTTGAAGCGCAGCGCCTCGAGACCATGCACCTTATAGTCGATCTGGGCGTTGCCCAAGAAGCGCCATACAGCCGAGTAGTTGTTTACATCATAGAGCAACGAGAGGGGGCTGACAGGAGCAAGCGAGTAAGGAGCAACCTCCGAGCCACGGCCCGTCTGGTAGTTCCAGTAACCGTTGGTGGTGGTGTAGTCGATCGAACCATCCTCGTTGTAGTAGTAGGGAGCCTGCGTAGGATCGAAGAAGGCTGCCGTACCGATGGCACCGCTATCTGCGTAGCGCTCGTGGCTGTAGACACCCTTGGCCGAGAGCGAAACGGTGAGGTGCTTGTCGAAGAACTTGGGAGCAATGCTCAAGTCCAAGGTGGCACGGTCGTACTTCGAGGTCTCGAGGGTACCCTGCTGGCCCGTGTAACCCACCGAAGCGCGGTAGGGCATCAGGTCGTTGTAGTTACCATACACGCTCACGTTGTGGTCGTGCGAGAGGGCGGTACGGAAGATCATATCCTGCCAGTTGGTGTTGGCATTACCCAAGATCGAAGCAACCTGATCACCCTGAACCGTACCAACGGGATAGGCGGTGGTCATGTAGTTGCGGAACTGCCCGGGAGTCATCGTCGGCACATCGTCCGAGTTGGTCGAAACGCTGAACGAACCGTTGTAGGATACGTTGAGCTTGTTACCCTTACCCTTCTTCGTGGTGATGATGATAACACCGTTGGTTGCACGCGAACCATAGATCGCCGCTGCCGATGCATCCTTCAACACCGTAAACGACTCGATATCGTTCGCATTCACCATCGAAAGCGGGTTACTCATACCGGCACCGGCATCCGATGCGATGGGCACACCGTCGATCACGATCAGCGGGTTCTGGTCGGCTGAAAGCGACGACATACCGCGGATACGCATCGTGGCCTTCGAGTTAGGACCACCATCGCCGGGGATCACCTGGAGGCCCGGAACCTTACCCTGGAGCATGTCCTGGGTCGATACCACAGCACCACGGTTCATCTCCTCAGCCTTGATGGCTACTACCGAACCGGTCATGTCGTCTTTCTTGACAGCACCGTAACCGATAACAACCACCTCATCGAGGGTCTGGAGATCCTCCTCAAGCACTACATTCTGCAGCACGGTCGACGAAGCAACCAACGACTGCGACTTGTAGCCGATGAAAGAGATCTCGATAACCGACTCGGGACCCTGTACCATCAAGGTATAGGAACCGTCCAGGTCGGTCGAAATACCATTGGTCGTGCCCTGTTCGAGAACAGTCGCGCCAATGACGGGCAGTCCGGTGTTGTCCACCACGACGCCCTGCACCTTGTATGAACCCTTCTGGGCCCACGCAAAGTGGGGAGTGATCAACCCAAGGAGCATCACACTCAAACACATAGCTAAAATTTTTCTCATAAAGCCGTTCGTGTTAGTTAATAATTGGTTTAGTTTATAAATTTGAAGGATATTTCGTCATTTGGGCCTGCCGTTACCGCAACCTATTTTATATAGGGTGTGGGGGCAGGGGTGAGGTTATGCCTCCTTCTTCGTGCGGATAACCCCCACCGAGAGGGCCGCTGCAAGCAGTGCGATACCCGCCACAACCATCATCAGCGGTTGGCTCTTATCCACCACATAGGCCATGATCGGCTTACCCAGCAGGGCAGCAATGATCTGGGGAACGCAGATCGTGCAGTTGAAGAGGCCCAGGTAGGCACCCATCGAACCGCCCGAGAGCGAGTTGGTGAAGAGCGCAAAGGGCATCGAGAGCATCGCGGCCCAGGCGCATCCGATCAACAGGAAGGAGACAAAGAGGTAGTACTGCTCGGGATAGGTCGGGATCTCGCCTGCGGTGGCAGCCGCTACCGCAGCGGGGCCGTCACCCATCACAAAGAAGACCGAGATAAAGCCCACAGCACCCAGCAAGAGGCTCACTACATAGCCCAATTTCAGGCTCTTGAACTTCGAGAGCACCACAGCCCAAAGCACCGAACCGATGGCCTGCACGGCAAAGAGCACACCCACCCAGTCGCCGGCCGCCTGGAAACCTGCCGTCTCGGTATTGGCCTTGATGTTGGGATCAATACCCCACACGCCGTCGGCAATGGCACCGTGGGTATAAGTCCACATGTAGAGGAAAGCCATCCACGAGAAGAACTGCACCAGACCGATCTGCCAGAAGGATTTCGGCGCGTTGATCAGGAGCTTCAAGAGGCCGGGCTTTTCACCCTCCTCCTCCTTCTTGGCGGGGTGGTACTTGGCATACTCCTGCGGAGGCATCTCTCGCACATTGAAGCCCGTGAAGAGCACGCAGATAATCAGGATGGCGGCACCGGCGTAGAAGGAGTAGATCACCGAGTCGGGAATCACACCCTCGGGGGCCGTACTCTGGATACCGATCCAGGTAAAGAGATAGGGGAAGAGGTAACCCACCAGCGAACCGGCATTGCAGAGCAGGCTCTGGATCGAGTAGGCTTCACCCTTCTGCTCCTCGTTCACCACATCACCCACCATCATCTTGAAGGGCTGCATGGCCATATTGATCGAGGTATCCAGCAACATCAGCATCACCAAACCGAAGGCCATGGCGGCCTTGATCGAGAGGTTCAAGCTACCGGCGTTTGGCAAAAGTGCCATCACCAATACGGCAACCAGAGCTCCCAGGTAGAGATAGGGCTTGCGACGGCCCCACTTGCACCAGGTACGATCGCTCCAGGTACCCACCAAGGGCTGTACGACCATACCCATCAACGGCGGAAGGATCCAGAAGAAGCTCAAGTCGTGGGGGTCGGCACCCAACGTCGAGAAGATACGGCTGATGTTGGCACTTTGCAGTGCGTAGGCAATCTGAACACCGAAAAATCCGAAGCTCAGGTTGTACATCTGACCGGTAGTTAAGTTAGGTAGTTTCATTTTTAAAATTTTTAACAAATAAGTTGTTGCCAGTTTTAACAAACAAATTTTGAAAAAATATTCCATATACACAATAGGTAAGCGACGAAATGCGTAAAAAATGGGATGAATTGCAAAAAATCCCACCCCAACTGCACACCTTTTCCCCACCCCGAAAAAATGTCAACAAAGATTTTTTAAGGCATTTGCAGAGATTTTAAAAAATTTTTACTACCTTTGATAAAATGTTACGAAACTTATCCGCTCTCAGCCAGAAGGCTTCCCATGCCATGACCACCCACGCGATCATTCACCTCTTCGCGTTGGCTCATGCTGTCGTCGCCTTGGCAAGCCGATCCCTGCACTACTACGACGATATTCCGCTGACACTGCTCACGATCTCGATGGTGGCCATCATCTCGATCCGCCATCGCATGCAGCTCGAGACCATCGTGATTGCGATCCTGACCGCCTGTTTTTTGGGCTACTTAGCCGGCATCTATGGAGCCCTCTGGCTGCATATCATCCTACGCAACGACCTCTTGGCCCCGGCTCTGACCACCTTCCTGATTACTGAATTTACGGGATGGTGCACCTACCTGTTAGCCATGCGACAAGGGGGTAAAAACAACCTCTTCGAGCGTTGGGGATCCTCATCACTCTACATCATCCTGATTGCCCTGTTGGTGCTGATTCTACGCGTGGGTTACATGCTGATATTGACCCACATAGAGGCCGACAAGGAGATCATGTACAGCGAACTTAGAAGGCTCTTCTCCAGTTCGTTGGCCGTGCTTTTCCTCATCAGTGCCAACACCTTGGGCGTACACCTCTACTTCCGCTACAAACACCGTCTGCGCCCCTCGTGGAGCCACCCGATCTGGATCACGCTCTTTCTGATCGGCGTCTCGTCGCTCACCTCCTGGGGCATCATCTACAGCGAGTCGTTCAACACGGCGGCTACCCCCACCTTCAAGGCCTTCTTCCGCCTGATGATCATTGTGTTGTTGGTCGCCATCGTCTGCTACGCCCTGATCAGCTTAGCCTACCACCTGATCTACTCCCGCTGGGAGCTTACCCAGGAGCGATCGCAACGCCACCTGGCGCAATATCAATACAGCCGATTCAAGCAACAGGTCAACCCCCACTTCCTCTTCAATTCGCTCAACATCCTCAATGCGCTGGTGCAGGAGGGCGAGAACGAGCGAGCCGGCACCTTCATCCGCAAATTGGCGGGTATCTACCGCTACATGCTGCGCAACGAGGCCGAAAGTCTGGTCACCCTACGCGAGGAGATCGAGTTTGCCGGCATGTATATCGACCTGATCAAGGAGCGATTCTCCGACGGATTGATCATCCGTCAGGAGATCCCCACCGAGGCCCTCTCCCTACAGATTGTCCCCTGCTCCGTACAGCAACTCCTGGAGAATGCCACCAAGCACAACATCGTCAGCCCCGACGAACCGCTCCGAATAACCCTGCGCGTCGAAGGCGAATGGCTCTGCGTGGAGAACAACCTGCAACCCCGCATCAGCCTCCGTTCGGGCTCGACCCATCTGGGGCTGAAGATCATATCGCAACAATACTCCGACATCTGCGGACGCGAGGTACGGATCGAGAAGAAGAGCGCCTCGTTCCGGGTCGAGCTTCCCCTATTAAAACCCACAAAAGCATGAAAGTTCTGATCGTAGAGGATGAGCCCCTGGCTCAAAACAACCTGCGCAACCTGACCATGAAGCTCTTCGACGACCTCGAGATCGTCGGCATGCTCTCCTCGGTCAAGGGGGCTGTCCAGTGGCTGCAAAACCCCGACAACAAGCTCGACATCCTCTTTTTGGATGTCGAACTCTCGGACGGCATGTGCTTCGACATCTTCGAGCAGGTCAAGACCAACGCCCAGATCATCATCACAACAGCCTACGACACCTACGCCCTGAAGGCCTTTCAGATCCACTCGATCGACTACCTGCTCAAGCCGATCGACCCCGACGAACTGAAGGCGGCCGTCGAGCGCTGTCGCCAAATGCGTCCGGCTCCTATACTCGATGCCGAACTCCTGCGCCGCGCCCTCATCCCCGAAGAGCAGCCCGCCTACAAGAGCCGCTTTGTGATTCGTCTCGGAGATCGCATCGTGCTGCTCCGTACCGAGGACATTGCCTATTTCTACGCCGAGGACAAGAGCACCTACGCCGTCACGAAGGAGAACAAACGCTACATCCTCGACCTGACGCTCGATGCCACGCAGGAGGCGGTCGATCCACGCCGCTTTTTCCGGGTATCGCGCTCGCAGATTGTCGCCATTGACGCCATCGAAAACATCTCGAAACACCTAAACAACCGGCTCAAGATCAGCCTTTTGCCAAAACCTGAATTCGACACTTTCGTCAGCCGTTTCCGCATCACCGACTTCATGGAGTGGTTGGAGGGAAAGTAGTCTTTTAGAGGACTATCTCCTATGCCTGTTTCGGCAATAGCGACACTCCCCGGCCCCAAAACCAAAGGCGGGCGACCAAAAGCAACTTAAAAAGCCCTTTTAGTAGCGAATTATTCTCCAAAAAGAGAGGATAATTCGTTATTTTTTCCTACCTTTGTCCTGCTCTATGCACCTCGAGAAAATAAATATAATTAGAATAACATAACAGCATGAAAAAGATCTTCTTCCTGATGGCTTTGGCCATAGCCTTTGCCTCGTGCGCTTCGCAGCAGCGTGCACTCTACCTCCAGGATCTGGGGGCACAGTTGCCCGAGATTGCCGAGCAGTCCCAAATCCGCCTGCGTCCGCTCGATCGTCTGACCGTGATTGTGAACAGCCAGCGTCCCGAGTTGGCCGCTCCGTTCAACACCTCCTCGTCGTTCAACTCCCTGACGGGAACCCCGATCGACGGAAACGGTATGGCCACCAACTCGTCGGGTAGCATCCAGACTCGCACCATCGACGAGAAGGGCTACCTCGAAATGCCCATTATCGGCAAGGTCTATTGCGAGGGAAAGACCCGCTCGGAGTTGGCCGAAGAGATTGCCCGTATGATCGTGGCCGGCGGCCACCTGAACGACCCTTCGGTGAACATCCAGTTTGCCGATATGAACGTTACGGTGTTGGGTGAGGTAGCCAAGCCCGGCCGTTACAGCATTGTCAACGACCGTATCACGCTCTTAGATGCCCTCTCGATGGCCGGCGATCTGACGGTCTTTGGTCAGCGCCACGACGTAACGATCATCCGCGAGGAGAACGGCGAGCGCACCTACGGTGTGGTCGATCTCCGCTCGCAGGATATCTTCACCTCGCCCTACTTCTACCTCCAGCAGAATGATGTGGTCTATGTGAAGCCCAACAAGTACAAGGCCCAGACCGGTGAGTACAACCAGAACCGTTCGTTCTACATTTCGCTTGTCTCGGCGGCCGTATCGGTTGCCACGTTGCTTGTAACGATCACCAAGTAGTAAAATTCAACCTCTTTTCACCATTATGGCAGAACAGACAACCAAATACACGGCGCAGAACGAAGTCAACGACACGCCGGCATTCTCGATTCACGACATCCTGAAGATGATGTTGGCCAACTGGTACTGGTTCATCCTCTCGGTCGCAGTTTGCGTAGGATGCGCCTACCTCTACATCGCCAGCACCCAGTTTGTCTACGACCGCTCGGCAACCATCCTGGTTAAGGACTCGCGCAAGGGTGGCGATACCGATCTCTCGGCCTTTAGCGATATGGTCGGCTTCTCGGCTCGCCGCAATGTGGATAACGAGATCTACATCCTTCAGTCGCGCCGTCTGATGGAGCAGGTGGTACGTCAGCTCAACCTAACGATCAACTACACCACACGCAACGGCCTGCGCCAGAGCACTCTCTACAAGAGCTCGCCGATTCAGGTGGAGTTCATCAACAACAACGAGTCGGAGGGAAGCGGCTTCTCGGTTGCCATCCAGCGCGACGGCAAGTTCACGCTCACGGACTTCGTGCGTAACAACATCTCGGACGAGGACAACGAGCAGGTGATCGAAGGCGCTATGGGCGATACGATCACGACCCCCGTGGGCCGTATCGTGATCAACCCCACACTCTACTTCTCGGCCGATTACGAGGGTCGCTCGGTGCGCGTAAGCAAGAGCCCGATCCACCTGACGACCAACAACTACCGCCAGGCCGTACAGAGTTCGGTGGTCAACAAGATGTCATCAATCATTTCGCTCTCGATGCGCGACGTGGTACCGCAGCGTGCCGAGGATGTGATCAACACCCTGATCAGCGTCTACAACAGCGACGCCATGGAGGATAAACGTGCCGTAGCCAAGCAGACGGCCACCTTCATCAACAACCGTCTGGCGATTATCAGCGCCGAGTTGGGCGATGTGGATAAGAACATCGAGGACTTCAAACGTTACAATAACATTTACAGCATCTCCTCCGAGGCCGAGCGTCTGATTGGCGAGAGTGCCCGTTACAAGAGCGAGGGTCTGGAGGTGGAGAACCAGATCGCCATGGCCCGCTACATCCGTGAGTATCTCCAGGATGAGGGACAGAAAAATTCGCTGATTCCTGCCACGGCCGCTATGATCAATACGCTGATCGCCAAGCAGATCAGCGAGTACAACGAGATGGTACTCCTGCGCAACAAGCTCACCGACGAGGGTTCGTCGAATAACCCCACCGTGCTCAACATCAACAACACGCTGGAGGCAAGCCGCCACTCGATTATCGCCTCGCTTGATTCGCACATCGAGGCCTTGGAGATTCAATCTTCGGCCCTGCGTCGTGAGGAGGAGGCTGCCAACTTCCGCATCAGCAACGCTTCGGCCCAGGAGAAGGAGATCTTGAGCAGCGTACGTCAGCAGAAGGTAAAGGAGGAACTCTACCTCTACCTGCTCCAGAAGCGTGAGGAGAATGAGCTTGCCCTGGAGGTTGTAGAGCCCAACTCGCGTGTTGTGGACCAGGCCTTCGGCTCGAACCGTCCGGTCTACCCCAAGTCGATCATGATCCTGCTTGTTGCCCTGATCTTTGGTTTGGGTATTCCCTTCGCCATCATCTACCTCTTGGAGGTGCTCGATACTACAATCCGCGGCCGCAAGGATATCGAAGAGCGCATCAGCATCCCCTTCCTGGGCGAGATTCCGCAGTTCTCGGGCAGTGCTCCCCACGGTATTGTGGTGCGTGAGAATGGCCGCGATACGGTTTCGGAGGCCTTCCGCATCCTGCGTACGAACATGAACTTCATGAACGTTAACGAGAACAAGGAGCTGAAGGTGATCATGGTTACCTCATCGAACCCTCATGCCGGTAAGACCTTCGTATCGACCAACTTGGCCTTGACGATGGCACTGGCCGGCAAGAAGACCCTTTTGATCGACGTCGACCTGCGTCGCCGCTCGCTCTCGAAGGTAATGGGCCATGGCAGCGACACGAAGGGTTTGACCACCTTCCTGAGTGGCACGACCAAAGATATTCACGAGGTGATCACCAAGACCCGTATCAACAGCAACCTCGATGTCCTCTACGCCGGTGTTCAGCCCCCCAACCCCGCCGAGATGTTGCTCTCGGAGCGTTTGGATGCCCTGATGGAGGAGCTCAAGAAGGAGTACGACTACATCCTGCTGGATAGTGTACCGGCACTCGTTGTGGCCGATGCCATGATCGTTGACCGCCTGTGCGACCTGACCCTCTATGTGGTTCGTGAGGGTCTGCTCGACCGTCGTCAGCTGCCCGACATCGAGCGTTTCTACACCGAGAAGAAGTTCCGCAACATGAGTTTGATCCTCAACGGCTCTACCGTTAAACATTCGGGCTATGGTTACGGCTACGGATATGGCTATGGTTACGGCTATGGCTACTACGGCTACAGCTCGGAGGAGAGCAACGACAAGATGCGCAAGCCCTTGATCGCCCGCATCAAGCAGTGGATCAGCCCCAAAAACAACCGTTAATTAGACTATGGCAATTACCGATTCGATCATTGGCATCGACTTCGACGGTACGGTCGTTACGCACGAGTATCCTCACATTGGTGAGGATGCCGGTGCCGTACCCGTACTCAAGGAGTTGGTTGCCAACCGCAACCGGCTAATCCTCTACACGATGCGAAGCGGAGCTCTACTCGACAAAGCCAAGCGCTGGTTCGAGGAGCGCAAAATTCCCCTTTGGGCTGTGAACAACAACCCCGATCAGAAGAGTTGGACCTCCTCGCCAAAGGTTTACGCCCACCTCTATATTGACGACAGCGCCTTGGGCTGCCCGCTCAAGATCATGGATGGCTCTTCGCGTCCCGTTGCCGATTGGGTGCGCATCCGCGAGCAACTTGTTCGAGAGGGCTACCTCGACGAATAACCAAAAGGAGCGAGGAGCGAGGGGCGAGAGAGGTGAGTAATCGGTCCGTTTTAGCCGCTTAGCGGATAAAATAGATAGGCAAGAAGGCCAGGCGTTCATCCGCTTGGCCTTCTGCCTTTATATCGCCTCCTACCGGTAAGCATGTAAATAGCGAGGATAGCGGAACTCCCGCGATAAAAACCCCATATTCAGATCTTTGATCGCTTAAACCCGACTAATCACCCCGAGGCTCCCGGTATTCACGGCATTCCCTACTCAGCCCCCAATAACAAAGGAGCACCGCTCCCTGGTCTGGCTCTGACCAACCTCCCGACAACTCCAAGAAACGACTCTCCAATTTTGAGTTCTATTTCGGCTCTCATCATTCCCATTCTCACCCCAGCCCACCTCCACGAGAAGGCAAAAAAAAAGCGGGATGCGCCGAAATGCGCATCCCGCCCATAAGCGGCTTAGAAGGGTTACTTCTTCAGATCCTTCTTCATCATATCGTAAGCGATCGGCGTAGCCACGAAGATCGACGAATAGGTACCGATAATAATACCTACCAACAGCGCGAATACGAAACCGCGGATCGTCTCGCCACCAAAGAGGAAGATGGCAAGCAAGGTTACCAGAGTCGTACCCGAGGTGTTGATCGTACGCGCCAGGGTCGAGCAGATAGCGTTGTTGATATTATCGCGCATCGCACGCTTGGGGTAGAGCGTCAGGTACTCGCGAATACGGTCGAAGATAACCACCGTATCGTTGATCGAGTAACCGATCAGCGTCAGGATGGCCGCGATGAAAGCCTGGTTCACCTCAAGGGTGAAGGGCATTACAGCGTAGAACATCGAGAAGAGACCGATCACGATCAGGGCGTTGTGAGCCAAGGCAAGCGTAGCACCCAGAGCCCACTGCCACTTCTTGAATCGCATAGCAATATAGAGACCGATAGCCACCAGCGAGAAGAGTACAGCGTAGATGGCATTCCAGGTCATATCCTTAGCGATCGAGGGGCCGATCTTCTCCGACGAAATGATACCGTTCAGGTCGTTCTGCGTGTGACGGAAGGCATCGAACGAGATATCGTAGGAGTAGAGCGACTTAAGGGCGTTGTAGATGATCTCATCCACCTCGGCCGTCGTAGCCTCCGACGTATCGTCGAACTTGTACTGCGTAACGATACGCATCTGATTCTCCTCACCATACTGCTTTACCTCGCAGCTCACCGAAGCGGCATCACCATCCACGAAGGCGCCATCCAATGCAGCACGCACCTCCTCGGCCGATACTGCACGGTCGAAGCGTACCGTGTAGGCACGACCACCCGTAAAATCGGTACCCAGGTTCAGACCCAGGATGAAGAACGAAAGGATCGAGAGCAGGATTACCGAACCCGAAGCCACATAGGAGTACTTGCGCTTACCCACAAAGTCAAACTTCACATTGGCCAGGAAGTTCTCCGAGAAGGGACGCGAGAAAGACACCT
>CAZRJU010000023.1:0-18028 GCA_964600455.1 uncultured Alistipes sp.
CTTCATTACCTTTCATTTCCTTGCTTTTTTGCCATTGTTACCATTTCCGAGATTTTCTGTTTAATGCGTTATGGGTCAGTGACTAACGCACTTTTTCGTTTTTTTTGCTCCGTGAACCGTAATTTTTAATCAAAAAGCCCCGCAGCGGCAGGGCTTTTTGGTTAGTTAAGGTTTCGTTTGTCGGGTGAGGCATTTGGCGATGCCGCCTCCATCTCGATCTGGTTCTTCACCATGCGGATTGCCGAGATGGCGGCCTCCATGCCTCGATTGCTCTGTTTGTAGGCTGATGCACGCTCTTTGGCCTGAACGATACCCCAACTGCAAGGCATGTTCCATTGCAATTGGATTTGCAGGATGTTTTGCAGGATCGGTTGCAAGAGCTCACTTTGAGGATCGCCCTCCAAGTTACACCCCAGCAGGATCACGCCATCCACGGTGGTATATTCGGCAAAGAACTGGGTGGTCATGGCCAGATCAAAGAGATCGGGCACAAATTTGACCTGGATGTTGTGTTCGGCACAACCGGCCTCACGCAACGTACGCAACGCGCCCTCCAACAATAGCGCACCAATCTCGCTGTTCCACTCGGCCACAACAACCCCGAAGGCCATCTCGCGGGCATCCGGCAGGTTCTGGAGGGTCGAGCGGTGAGCCATGGGGCTTACTCGTTAACGCTGCCCATCAACTTCTCCGCCGTACGGGCCTCGGCCGAGCGGGGATAGTTGCTCAGGATCTGCTGGTAGTACTCCTGGGCCTTGGCGTTGTTACCCTGTACAGCCTCGCTCAAACCGGCCTTACGCAGGTAGAGGGGCGTGGTGTAGTCGTTCTCGGCAGCCTTTACAGCCTTCAGGTAGAGGCTCGAGGCAGCGGCATAGTCGCCCTGCTCGAAAGCTACATCACCGCGCAGGCCCAGGTTCTGGGCATTGATGATCGAGCCGGGGAGACCCTTCACGGCGTTGTACTTGGCCAGGTACTTGGCGGCATTCTCCAGATCACCCAGACGCAGGTAGCAGATACCGGCACAGTGGTAGGCGATGTTACCCGAGGGGGTCGAGCCGTACTGCTCGATCACATCGAGGAAACCGGCACCCTCCTCATCACCCTCCAGGGCGAGCTGGAAGTCGGGATTCTCAGCACCCAGGCGGTTCTCGGCCTCAAGCATCATCACGGAGGCCTTCTCCATGCGGGGCTCAACGACCAGTTTCTTGTAGCCGAAGATGCAGCCGGCCAGTACGATCAGGCCGATCAGGACATAGGTAACGCTCTTGGCGTGCTGCTCGAGGAAGCTCTCGGTCTTGGACATGGCGACGCGCATGGTCTCCTCTTCGGGCTTGGTAATTTTCTCTTTTGCCATAGTAGTTGTAATTATTTAGTTTTTAATTGTTCGGTTAATTGTTTGCTTACTTGGTAAGCGTAACGTGCAAAGGTACGCTTTTTTTGGAAATAAACATACAAATAGGGCTAAAAATAGCCGACTTAACGAATAATCACCGCGTTGACCAACCTCAGATGGGCCAATTCGTTGATCTTTTCGCGCAAGGCATCGCGTCGATAGAAGAGCTCGGTGCGCAGAATACTTGATCGCATGCGTACGTAGAGCACCCGATTCTCCAAGCGGATCTCGGCCGTTTGCTGCGCAGCATAGGCTCCGACCGCCTCCTGCCAGAACTCGGGCAATCGTCCCTCGGCCACCTTGGCAGCCACATAGGGGCGCGAGAAGAACTCCTTGAGCAGGTCGCCCATCAGCATTGTCTGGGTACGTCTCATGACTCGATGGCGCCCTCCTTGACGCGGAAGAGGTGGTAGGTTACAGCCGCCCGATCGAGCGTCTCGGCTAAGCGCGTGGGATTGCAATCCGAGATGAAGATCTGTCCGAACTCCTCGCCCGAAACTAACTTCAGAAGCTGTGTCACACGACCGGCATCGAGCTTATCAAAGAGGTCGTCGAGCAGCAGGATCGGACTCTCGTCGCGCTCCCGGGCAACCAGAGCGTATTGTGCCAGTTTCAGGGCGATCAGGAAGGACTTTTGTTGCCCCTGCGAGCCATACTTACGCAAGGGGTATCCCCCGATTTTGAGCACCAGATCGTCGCGGTGAATACCCGACGAGGTGAACTGGTTGATCAGGTCACGTTGACGGTTGCGCTGAAGAATCTCCTCCAAGGGCGCTTCGTTGAGCTCCGAACGGTACTCGAGCGAGATCTGCTCACGATCCTCCGAGAGGGCGCGGTAGAAGCGCTCGACAAAGGGTTGCAGCGCCTCGATATAGCGGCTGCGCAGGCGGTGGATGGTCTGCCCCTCGCGGGCGAGCTGCCCATCATAGATCGAGAGCATATCCTCGTCCGAGGAGATCTTCAGGAAGCGGTTGCGTTCGGCTAAAATGGCGTTGTAGCGCATGGCGGCCCGCAGGTAGTCGGCATCGAGCTGCGAGATGAAGCCGTTGAGGTAGCGCCGTCGCTCCTCTGCCGCATCGCTGATCAGGGCGCTGTCGGCCGGTGATACGATCACCACGGGGATTAATCCCACATGGTCGGCCAGACGCTCATACTCCTTCCCTCCGCGTTTGATCACCTTGCCGCTACGCCCCTCTTTGCCCCCCTTGCGCGAGAAGGAGCAGAGGATCTGCTCGCTCTTGCCCCGACGGGTGCGGTAGCTCCCCTCGATCAGGAAGAAGTCGCTGCCGTGCAACACATTCTGTCCATCGGTGGTCGGAAGCGAGGATTTCGACATCGAGAGGTAGTAGATGGCATCAATGAGGTTGGTCTTGCCGGCCCCGTTATCCCCCACAAAACAGTTGATCCCCTCGTGGAGGGTGAGCTCCTCGTGGACGATGTTCTTGAAGTTGATCAGCGTAAGTTTCGTTAATTGCATGGCAGGCTCTTAAAGCGCGGGGGTTACTTGTATAGGACAAAGGTACAAAAAAAATCGTAAAAAGCAGTACGGGTATTGCCATTTGAGACAATACCCGTACAGATTATCCTGAATTGGATGGTTGCTACTTGGTCAAGCTGTGGTCAAACTTCGTTACGCTGCGGGGGCGCACGAGGGGCTTAATCTGGCTGCTGTCGCCCGCTACGCGAATCGCCTCAATGCGGCCGCTTGCGGCGCTTGTCGTCTCGGGCTCCACGTAGGCCGGGTGATCCTTCTCATCCCAACCACGCGTGAGCGTAATCTCCGAGATGATGCGCGACTGAATCGAGAAACTTCCTCCCGAGATGGATACCATGTGGGGGTAGTACTTCTCGCCGTTGTAGCTCACCGGCTCGATTACGATCGTGTTCTCGTCACGGAAGGTTACGGGGAAGTGGCCCGTGGCCCACTCGCCATTCTCAATGCCGGCGGGCAGCAGCGAGTACTCACCCGAAGCGGCCTTGAGCGACTGGGAGTTGATACCGGCCAAATAGTAGGGACCCTCGAAACCGTAGTTCGGATCCATGGCATAGGCGTTGAAGGGAACCGAGAGGCTGCCATCGCTGCCTACCTCGAAGTACCACTTCGGGCCATACTCATAGAAGAGGGTCTGCGTGTCGTAGTAGGGGTAGTAGCGGTCGGTCAGCAGGTCGTGGGGCGAGGTGTAGTCGGTCGAGCTGAAGCCGCGGTCGTAGAGCCAGGGATAGAGGTCGTAGCCCTGGCAGAGAATGTAGTTCTGATCGCGCACCGAGGCGTGGTAGGCGGGCAGATCGGCCGCAATGTCGGCATAGTACTGATCCAACGTCTCCTTCGATACGGCACCATAGTAGTTTCTCGAGGCGATGTCGTAATCCTCGGCATCAAGGCCCGGCATTACAATATCCCCAATCACCACGCGGCTCTTGCGTATCCCCTCCTTGGGGATCCACTCAAAGGTCTTGTTGTTGTACTCCTTGTAGGCGATGGTGGCCGAGAGGGTCCACTCACCCTTGAGCGACTCGAAATAGGAGGACTCCACGCGTGCGGGCTTGCTGTCGTCGGAGAGGGTATAGCCCTCCACATAGCTGCCCGTGCCATAGAAACCATCGGTATTCAGACACAAGCCGCCGAAGCCATACTTCATGCCCGGGACAAGGCCGCGGAACTCCACGACGTAGCCCTCCTCCGAGTTGATGTAGACCATCTCCTCGGCCTCGAATCCCTCGCCATAGCTATAAACCACATCCTCCACGGGGTAGGCATACTTGTTGAGCAGAATATCCCACTCGCGGCTCAGGTTCATGGAGTAGAGGGCGCCGGCAGCATCCTGCGTGGGGCACTTGATTCTAAACGAGAGCGAGTTGGTCGTTGCCAGCTCCTCGATAAACTCTACCGTGGCATTGGGCAGCGTAAGCTCCGATTCGGGCAGACGGAAGGTCTCCTTCTGGAAGAATTGCTGCGTACCCTCCTCATTGCCCATACCGATCATCACCAATACATAGTCGGTCTCAGAGTCGGGGTAGGTGATGTAGCTGGCCGGATTAAGACTTGTATCTCCACTAAAGTAGGAGATCCCGTAGTTTACGGCCGCATGGTAGGAGGTCAGGTAAGCCTGTACATCGGCCGTGTTGGTCGGATCCTTTACTCGGCTTTGCAGAATCTCCTCCCAGGTGTTGGGGTGCAAGATACCTGCCAGGTAGAAGGCGATACCATCCCCCTCGGGGCTCAGGCGCAACTCACCGCCACGGGGCGTCAGGCCGCTGTAATCCACATTCATCTTGCCATCCAGAAGCCGGGGTGCTTTGGTCCGGAAGTTGATCAGGCGGTAGTAGCCGTGCCAGAAGGCGGATTGGTCGGGCAGGGCCACGCGGCTCATGGGCGTAGCACGCCAGCTGCTGCGCGGGCTGTTCCCCTGGTTGTTGCCATAGGCCTCTTTCCAGGCATCGTAGTCGAAGAGGGCCTGGTAGTATCCGGGCTCGTGGAATCCGTTCGTGAAGTCGACATAGACCTCGTCGCCATCCTCATCGGTGATCCAATAGCCCATATTCTCCTCATCCACGTAGGCACACTCGCCAATCATGAAGTAGCAATCCTGGTTGGGGTAGAGTTCCATGTAGAGGGGATAATCCGGCTGAGAGGGATCCACCAACATATTCTCGTCGGTGTTGTCTAAGACGAAGAGGTGATCCTCCAGGATGTAGTTCTTGTAGAAGCTCTCCTGCATGCCGTTGATCTTGTCGGCATCGGGCAGACCGTTGTTGTAGAGGGCAAAGTCGCAGAACCCCCACTTGAGGGCGTTGCCGCGCTCGCGTACGGCCTCGGGGAACTTGATGTGGATCTTGGCCGAGCGGTAGTCGACGTCGAAGAGCGTATACTCCTCGCTAAAGTCGGTCGTGGTAACCTCCAGCGTAACTACCTTGTCGTGGAATTTCCCCTTGGTGGTCTCGGCGGCAAACGAGATCACATAACGGCTCTCGGGCTGCATGCCGCCAATGCTCTCCGACTGCTCCTTACCGGTGATGGTAATACGATTCTCCGAGGCGAAGATCAGGTTGCGGTCGTTGATAGGCTGCGTACCCACTACCCAGGCCACCTTGGCAATCCCGTTGGAACGAATCACCACATCGGCCGAGGCTGCTCCTACGCTTGTGAGTTCAACCTCAAACGAAACGGCGCCCCCGTTGTCGGTCTCGGGATCATCCGAGCAGGCGCTCATGGCTCCCACTCCCAGCAACAGGGCGATTGCCATGAAAAATCTGAAAAACTTTTGCATGTGTGTTTGGTAATTGATTATAGGTTTTTGTTTTGTGTTGGTTGCTACTGGTTATTGCCACTCTGGAGACGTGCGATCTGCTTTTCGGCCTCGGCGGTCAGGTTGGCGGCCTGTTTCTCAGCCTCCTTGACCAGCAGATCGCCGGCCTTCTCGGCGGCCAGTTTGGCCAAGGTACCCGAAGCCTTGTCGATCAACTGCTGACGCTGCTGCTGGGCTGCCTCGATGAGTTTCTGACCGGCTGCTTGTGCCTCCTGGCGCAAACGCTCGGCCTGGCGTGCGATCTCTTCGTTGACCGTAGCACTGCCGGTGAGTTGCTCGATGGCTTGGTTGGCTAAGTTGGTGGCGGCTGTACGCGCGGCCTCGGCCACATCGACCGAGATCTTGGGCGAGGAGAAGCTGCCTCCGATCTTCACGTTGAGCTGCTGCACAACGCTACCGGCTGCGCCGGGCAGGGCCACGCGGGCCGTATAGTCGATCGTTTGATCTAGACCGGTCGAACCCGAAAGGTTGAGGGTTGTCGAGCCTAATTTCAGGTCGAAGGGCTGGGTGGTGAGGCGGCCATCGGCGATCGAGAACTTCACCACCAGATTCTTGGCCGTCGAGGCGGGCAGTTTGTTGCTGCCGAGGGCCGTAGAGAGGGCTGCATAGATGGGTACGTTGCCCAGTTCAACATTGCCCGAGCGCAATTCGCCCGTGGCGTTGAGCGTGGGGTAGTCCACCGAGAAGTCCTGCTTGAGGCGGGTCGTCATATCGAGCGAGAGGGAGTAGTTGCCACCCGTCTTCTCGAACAGGGGTACCATCTTACGCACAATATCCAACTCGTCGAAGGTGCGCTCGAAGGAGGCGTTGCGTACCTCGGCGTTGAACTTCAGACGGGGTGCCGTCTCGGACTCGGCCGTGGAGTAGGAACCCGAGGCCGAGAGCGAGCCGCCCAGAGCCTGCATGGCCAACTTCGACATATCGACCTTCCCTTGCTTGACGGCCAGGTTCCCCGTAAAGTCGGTGATCGTCATGCGTTGGAAGAGGATGCGTTTGAGCGAGGTCTCGAGCGAGAGATCGAGATTTTGGGGGACGGCGGGAGCCGTAAGCGGGGCGCTCTCTTCTGCCTCGGGGCTCGGAGCGCTCTCTTCGGGACTCTCCTCCGAGGCGGGAAGGGCTCCTAAAAGTTCGTTCAGATCCAGCAACTCGCTCTTGATATAGAGTCGGCCCTTGAGCATCTCGTCGCGCAGGGCCCAGGCCAGGTAGTTCGAGAGTTGGCCGTTGGCTTGTAGATCACTCTGGCCGACACGCAGACGGCTATCCCCCAAGGTGAGGGCCGAGGGCGAGATGGTAGCCGTGATGCGCTCGATCTCCACCTCGGGCAGCGTGCCGATGTTGGCCTTCATCGCCTCGAGGGTGAGTTTTCCCGAAGCCTTCATCTGCTCGAAGCGCTGCGCCTCCAGATCGGAGAGGCGACCGGCAGCAGCCACATCAAGCGTGAGCAGACCGGCCAGCGAGATCGAATCGCCCAAGGGGTAGACCTCCTTGATCGCTCCCAGATCGACCTTGCCGTCAGCCCCCACATCGAAGCGCAGGTCGCTGAAGGGGGTGGCGGCGCTCAGGCGTGCCGAGAGCGAGTTGCCCGCCATCGTCAGCCCAAAGTCGGGGATGTTGAGCGTAGTGGCATCCAGCGTGCCGCCCGGGTTCTTGACCTCGGCATCTAAGCGGATGCCGGTAACCGCCTTTGGTAGCGAGGCATATTTGAACGAGCCGTTCTTTACACCAAGTCGCAGGGAAAAAGCGGGGAGTTTGTCGCCCGCCAAAAGGCCCTTGGCCGAACCCTCGAGCTTCAGCTCACCGGCTGCCGTCAGTTCGTCGAAGTCGCGCGTATAGAAGGCCGGAATCAGCGAGAGAATCTCGCGGAACTCCACCTTGTCGCTGCGCAGGGCGAGGTCGACCTCCACACCCTGGTCGGGCAGGGCCACCTCACCGGTCAGCATCATGCGGATCGCATTGATGCGGAAGAGATTGTCGCTTAAGGTGAAACGCTTGTTCTCCAGGTCGGCATCCAGGTCGGCCTGCAACTCCAGCTCCAAGCCGTTGGCTAAGCGTACTCCCTCGTTCTCGAAGAGGATGTTCGAGGCCACGGTCTGCAACTCGAGCAGGCTTCTTGCCGCCGAGAAGTTACCCGCTAAGTGGAGGTTCAGCGGCGAGATGGCGGCCCGCATACGGGTCGAGTCATCCTCATAGCGCAGGGTCGCCTCCGAGATGGTAACATCTTTCAGGGCCAGACGGAAGGTGGCGGGGGTCTCCTCGGCGGGGGTCTCTTCCTCTACAACCTCCTCCACTTCGGGCGTTTCGCTCGCCTTCATCACATCCCAGTTGACGGCTCCCTCGGCACTCTTTTGGCCATGGATATAGGGGGCCTTGAGCAGTACACGGCGCACCTCGAAACCCTCGTCACCAAAGAGCGAGAGGAGGTTGACCACCACCGAAATACGGTCGGCGGCCACGATCGTATCTCCCTCGAAGGGGGCTACGCCGCTTGTCAGGAGCAACCCGTTCAGGTCGATCGAAGCATTGGGAAAGTGACGCAAGAGGCTGATATTCAGCTCGTCGAATTCGAGGTGGGCCGTCAGTAGTTTGTTGGCCTCACTCTTTACGATTTCGCCGATCTTGCCTTTGAGCGTGATCGGGAGGATCAGCAATGCAGCCAACAGAACGATAAGGATGGAGGCTGCGATTTTCAGGAATCTCTTCATGGTACACAAGATTTTTGGGTTGGTTTTACACGATTGCTATTTGATTTTCAGGCGGAACATTCCCGTAGGGATCGGCTGAAACCCCTCGCGTTGGTAGAGCCTTCGGGCTGCTTCGCGGTGGGGAGCCGAGGTGAGGGACAGGGTCTCCACGTCGTTGCGTCGGGCCCAGGCCTTGGCCTCGGCAATCAGCGCCCGGCCTACGCCGCGCCCGCGGGCTGCGGGGCTTACGGCCACATCCTCCACCCAACCGCGCCGGGCTGTGAGGGTGTCGTAGCAGGCTACGGTGGTCATTCCCACCACCTCTCCTTCGAGGCGGGCCACAAGGAGCGCACTTTTGGGATCGGCCACGATCGCCTCCAACCCCTTTATCATAGGGGCCGGAGCCTCGGGAGCCAAGGCCTTCAGCAGTTCGCGGAGGGCCTCTAAGTTCAGCTCTTCGATCCGATCGATGGTGAGAATCTCGATCATTTCACTCGATGTGTCAGGTTATCTTAGCGGGTTACGAGCTGCCAGATGTAGAGCGCATAGATCACCAGGAAGATCACACCCTCCCAGCGATCCAGGTAGCGACGACGGAAGGTAAAGGCCGTCATCAGGAGCAGCACGGAGCTGAGCAGGGCTACAAAGAAGTCGAAGGGGGTGATGCCGCCCAGCGTGAGCGGGTTGATCGTGGCACTCACACCCAAGATCAGCAGAATGTTGGCGATGTTCGAGCCCACCACATTGGCTAAAGCCAGGTCGGTCTTGCCCTTCAGGAGCGACACAACCGAGGTGGCCAACTCGGGCAGCGAGGTGCCGCCGGCAACGAGCGTGATGGCGATCACCGACTCGCTGACGCCCAAACGACGGGCAAAGAGAACGGCATTCTCCACGAAGAGGTTACCGCCAAAGATCAAAGCGCAGAGGCCGCCCACGATCAATACGATCGAGAGCCAGAGGGCCATCGGCTTCTTGGGGCTCTCCTCCTGCGGCAGGGGATTGGCCTCCTGCTCCTTGCGGGCCAGGCGGATCGTGTAGCGCATCAGCAGGATGTAGAGCACGATCATTGCGATACCCTCCAGGCGGCCGATGCGGTTCACTGCCCCTAAGCCGAGCGTTTGATCAAGACCCACGATGATCAGCAGCACCGAGGCGCCCACGCCGATCGGAATATCGCGGTTGATGGTGCTCTTGGTGAGCTCCAACGGGGCGATCAGGGCGCAGACACCCAGAATCAGGAAGGCGTTGAAGATGTTGGAACCCACGATGTTACCAATGGCGATGTCGCTCTGGCCGCCAATGGCCGACATCACCGAAACCACAAACTCGGGCATGGAGGTTCCCACGGCCACAATCGTGAGACCGATGATGAATTCGGGCATGCGGAATCGCTGGGCGAGCGCCGAGGCTCCGTCCGTCAGGTAGTTGGCGCCTACAAGAATCAGGGCCAAACCGGTGATCAGTAATAGAATATCCATTTTTTCTTATTGTTTTATTATTTGTTTTTAGGATAACAGAATCAGACTCAGCGCCATGAGGGCCATGCCGCTCACCACGCCATAGATGGCCGTGTGCGCCTGGCCATACTCGCGGGCGGCGGGAAGCAGCTCGTCGATCGAGATAAAGACCATGATACCCGCCACGGCAGCCAGTACGCACCCCATCAGGGTCGGCGTGAGGAAGGGCGTGAGCAGCCACCAGGCCAACAATGCCCCTGCCGGCTCGGCCAATCCCGATAGGAGCGAGAGGCGGAAGGCCCGCCCGCGGTCGCCCGTGGCGAAGAAGATCGGTACGGCTACGGCAATGCCCTCGGGAATATTGTGGATCGCCACGGCTATGGCGATCGCCACACCGAGCGACGGATCGTCGACGGCCGTGATGAAGGTGGCGATACCCTCGGGGAAGTTATGGATGGCGATGGCCAAGGCGGCCATTGTCCCCATGCGCATCAGTTTGCGATCCCCCTTTTTGGGGGCTTCGGGGGCCATCTCCTCGGCCGTGTGGGCCTCGTGCGGGTTCTCGTTGGAGGGAACCAGACGGTCGATTAGGCCGATTAGCAGGATACCGCCAAAGAAGGCCAAGGTGGCGTAGAGATTGCCGGCAGAGGGGCCGTGCAGTTGCTGCAACTCCGAGGAGGCCTGCTGCATGAGCTCCATAAACGACACATAGACCATCACACCGCCCGAAAGACCCAGAGCAAAGGAGAGTAGGCGCTTGTTGGTGGGGCGGGCAAAGAAGGCAATGGCACTGCCGATACCCGTGGCCAGGCCGGCGCCCAAAGTGAGCAGAAGCGGAAATATGAGAAGCTGCGGTTCCATTGCGGGGACAAAGGTGGGAATAATTTCCAAGAAAAGCAAAAATCACACCTTATTTATGACGCGCGAGAGCGATTCCACCAAGAATCAGCACGGCTCCGAGGCCCGCCATCGGGGTCAGTTTCTCGTCCAAGACGAGGGCCGCGGCAAGCGTGGCGGCAATGGGGTTCAGGTAGAGGTAGTTGGAGGAGAGGGTGGTACCCAGACGAGCCACCACGGCATTCCACACGGCATAGCACAGCAGCGAGGCTACCACCCCGAGAAAGAGCAGATTGGCCCACACGGCAGGCTCCCCGAGGATCCCCGTGTAGTGGGGTGGTTGCCAGAGAAAATAGGGGAGGATGGTCAAGAGCCCGTAGCCAAAGACCTTGCGCGTGATCAGCAGGTTGTCCACTCCCCGCTCCTCGAGTGAGCGCAGAAGGAGCGTGTAGAGTGCCCAGAGGAGCGAGGCCGCTAAGGCCAACAGATCGCCTTTGGGGCTGAGGTGAAGGGCAAAGTGGCCGCCCAATACCACGAGTGCCACGCCGCCCAGAGCGATCAGCGAACCGCCCACCGTGCGGCGGGTGAGGGGCTCCGAGCGGTAGACCAAACGGTTGAGCAGCAGGGTCAGCAGCGGTGTCGTGCAGACCAAGAAGGAGACGTTGGCCGCGGGGGCATAGGCCAAAGCGGCATTCTCGGTCAGGAAGTAGAGCGAGCCGCCCGTAATCCCCATTCCCGCCATTCGCCACTCTTCGGCCCGGGTGGTGGTGCGCCCCTTACGCTTGAGGGTGAAGAACCTGAGTAGCAGGTAGGCGATCAGAAAGCGCAAGAGAAAGATCTCGGCAGGGGTGAGGCCATGGTGAAGCAACACCTTCGTCGACACGAAGGTTGTTCCCCAGATCACCACCGTCAGGATGGCTAACAGATGCCATATCACCCCTTTCATCGACACAAAGATAGTGTTTTTCGCCGACAAGCTGCCGTTCCTGCTACGCTGCATGGGCAAAAAAGGATAAAAATCCCACAAAAGGCAAAAAAATATCAACAAATCTTTGGTGCTTCCCCGGGATATACCTACCTTTGCGCCGAGTATTTTCTTTTTGGAAAATTGCTCTTTTGCAAGTTGCACAAGCAAATACAAAACAACAAAAAACAATAAAAACCATGAAGAAACAATTGACACAATTTGCGGGGGGGGGTAACCACTATCTGGCCCCCGAGATGGAGACCGTTGAGATCTCGGTCGAACAGGGCTTTGCACTTTCGGGCGGCTTTGGCGAAGAGGGCGAGCCCGGAGGCGACCTCGGTGAGGATAACTACGGTGATTATTAACCCAAAAACTACGCAACCATGAAGAATATGATGAAGTATTGGATGTTTGTTGCAGTAGCTGCAATGGGCATGATCTCCTGCTCGGAGGATAAGAGCGAAAGCAATATTCCCGCACCCGAG
This sequence comes from uncultured Alistipes sp., assembly GCA_964600455.1. GTDB lineage: Bacteria > Bacteroidota > Bacteroidia > Bacteroidales > Rikenellaceae > Alistipes. The sequence goes on from CAZRJU010000023.1 coordinate 12,128, forward strand.
CTCCCGATGGTTACGATGACCGTTATGGCCGAGGATGTGGAGGCCGACGATTCGCGTACCTCCTACGACGAGGTTGCCGGTAAGGCCCGGTGGGAGAATACGGGCGAGAAGATCTGTGTTTGGCAGAGCATTGATGCAGCGGATGCAACGAAGGCCGAATCGGCCGAGGCTGTCGTAACCGACGGCAAGGCTGCGTTTTCGGTTCTGTTCACCGAGGCCACGGGTACGGAGTTTGCTTACAATGCCGTTTATCCCTCCTCGGCTGTCGTGGAAAACAGTAACCTGGTTGTTTCCAAACTCAAATTGATCACCCCCGCGGTGCAGACCTCCACGGCCACCTCGTTTGATGGCGCCGCCGACCTCTTGATCGCACAGCCCAAGAGCTTCGAGGCGCAGCCCACCGAGCTCTCGTTGGCCTTTAAGCGTGTGGTGGCTGTCGGTAAGATGACCTTGAAAAACATTGCTACCGAGGATGCTATCCTCTCGGTAACCTTCTCGTCGACGGATAAGGTGCTGGCCGGTCGCAGCTACTTCGATGCCACCACGGGTGAGGTCGTTGAGTATGGTTATAATAGCGCTTCGGATCTTTTGACCATCAACTTTGAGGGTGGCCTGACCAATGTCAAGGAGGGTACCCCCATCTTCTTTACGGCACTTCCCTGCGCCATTGCCGGCGGTGAGAGCTTTACGGTTACCGTTTCGACCGCTAAGCAGAAGTTCACGCGTACGGTAACCCTTCCTGAGGGGGCACAATCTATTGCCTTCAACGCCGGTCGCATCTCCTCCTTCTCGGTCAATATGGCCTCGGCTGACGTGTCGGAGATCACCTCCTTGGAGGGTGAGTATGCCGTAATGGCCGAGAACTCGACCAAGATCTTCTTGATGGGTAATCAGACGGGCAGCGTCCTCACCTCGAACGAGGATGCAACGCTTTCGGCTATTCCCGAGCAGTATAAGTACCTCGACGAGTCGCTTGTTTGGACGGTAGTGGCTGGCGAGAACGAGGGTCAGTACTATCTCCAGCAGAAGAGCTCGGGTAAGTATGTAAGTTGGAGCAGCGGCAACACAGCAGGGCTTGCAACTACGCCTTATGCCCTGACGATTGAAAAGAAGGAGAACGGCACCTATGAGGTTTTCTCGGCAAAAGACGGTACGCGTAAGTTGCAGTACAACAAAACCGCTCTCCGTTTTGTCTTCTATGCGACGGAACAGACGCCGATCTATCTGGTTCCCGCCACCCCGAATACTACACCCACGCTGACGGTGGTAGCCCAGCCCGCTATGGTGGCTGCCGAGGGTGCCGAGGTTGTTGAGGTGGCACTCACGACGGCCAACCTGACCGAGGAGATTGAGGTAACGGTTGACTATACGGATAGCGAGGGTTGGATCAGCAATGTTGCTGTGGCAGCTGATAAGCTCACCTTCACCGTGGCCGAGAATACCACCGAGGAGGAGCGCACCGCCACGATCACCCTCTCGGCCAATGGCGTTGAGGATACGGTTAATGTAACGCAGAGCGGAAAGGCTCCTGCGGGCGAGGAGACTGCCGGTTGGCATGAGGAGAGTTGGAGTAATTTCTCCGGTACCGAATCTTATGTCAGTGGTTCGGTTGAGGGTGATCTGGGAACCTGGTCTTATGTCGGATGTTCTGCGTATGAGCAAAATACGACCAAATTGACCGGCTATATATCGATGAGTAGCACGAAAAAATCGGCCAAGATTACATCTCCGACGTTCGCGAAAGGTATAGGAGGGATCAAGTTTAACTACTATGTAAATAATACGGCAAGAAAATTCAAGGTTACTGTATATGAAAATGGCGTAGCAGTTAAAACGGAAACGATTACACCTACTGCGAAAACGACCGTTTTGAGCTACGAGATAACGGTAACTACCACCGGTAGTACCTATTTTGTATTCGAGCCGACGACCGAGTCTAATCGCGTGTCGATTGGTGAAGTTCAAGTGTACTACTGAAGTGCCTCCGGAGGGGACTCCGGGAGTGAGGAGGGAGGCGATAGTGGCGACAGCGGCTCCGGTTCGGGCAGCGTTGTCACCGCAGAGGCGGCATTTGGGAAGCCGTGGGCCGAGTTGCCCGCGGCGACCCAAAACAGCGCCTATGTCGAGGAGTTGGAGGGTTGCGTGAAGCTGATCACCGACCTTTCGGGCAGCCCCCGCAACTACGCCATCTGCTACGACCCCGCGAACTATGTGGCCCGTTGGGTGGCCTATCCCATGCACAGCTACTACACCTCGGGCTCAAACGATAGCGAGACCTTCTATCAGGATCCCGCCTTTGAGAGCAGCGAGCAGATTACAAGCACCTACAGCGGCTCCACCTACAACCGAGGCCACCAGATTGCCAAGGCGCAGCGTAAGGTGAGTGCGCTGGCGCGTCGGCAGACCAACTACTATACCAACATGACCCCGCAGAATGCCACCCTTAATGGTGGAAAGTGGGCCACGTTGGAGGGTAAGGAGCGTGGCGACTGGATGTGTAGCGATACGCTCTATGTGGTTACGGGTTGCCACTACGACAACTACAACACCACGGTATCCAATAACGACGGTAAGGTGTGCCCCGTGCCGACCCACTACTTCAAGGTGATGCTCCGCACGGCAGCGGGCAACACGGGAAAGGCCGTGGCCGACTGCACAGCCTCGGAGTTGATCTGCGCCGGCTACTGGGTGGAGAACACCGCCACGGCCACGCCGCAGTTGATGTCGGTGGCCGAGATCGAGGCCCTCACCGGCTTCACCTTCTTCGTGAATGTCCCCAATGCCCCGAAGACGACGAAGAGTACCTTCTTCTAAGGGCAGGGTGGCAGGCCTTTTTCGCCGCAAATAAAAGACCGACAATGGGGGAGTGCTTCCCTGTTGTCGGTATTTTTGTGTGTGGGGATTATGGGAGTGATGGGAATAATGGGAATAATGGGATCCCCCAGAGCGTATTGCCCAAAGCAAAGGCCCAATTTTGAATTTTACTCCGGGCCTCGCATTATTCCCATCACTTCACTCCCTAAATTCCCATCATTCCCAGGCTAATGTTCCCGCGGTAAAACCAAAAATAATTATGCATTTTGCATTTTGCATTTTGCATTCTACCTAAAAAATACTATCTTTGCACAAATAATCGAAGAGATCACAATGAGCGCACTTCCCAACAAAGCGGCCGGTTGGCAGCAGCAGGCGGAAAACGCGTCCGGTAATGCGGCGGGTTGTGGGCAGGGTGTTTTCTTCACCGTTTGGGGGTAACTGTTTGCAGTTGCCCCCTTTTTCTATGTAAAAGTGGCCTTGGAGGCCGAAATGAAGCGCATATATGCAGGGTGAAACGAAGCTCCTGAAGGGAGGAAAAGTCTATGTGGGCGGCACTTTTGTCGAGGCCGATCTCTTGATTGTCGGGTGGCAGGTTGTGGCCATCGGGCGCGATTTGGCGGCCGATGGGGCCGAGGTGATCGATTGCTCGAATCGCTACATCATGCCCGGGCTGGTGGATGTGCATGTCCACCTGCGCGAACCCGGCTTTACCCATAAGGAGACCATTGCATCGGGTACGGCAGCTGCAGCCCGAGGCGGCTACACCACCATCTTTTCGATGCCCAACCTCTCGCCGGCTCCCGACTCGGTGGAGCACTTAGGCGTGCAGCAGGAGGCCATTGCCCGTACGGCCCGGATCAAGGTGATCCCCTATGCGACCATCACGCAGGGCCAGATGGGGCGTGGTGAGTTGGTCGATTTTACGGCGCTGGCCCCCTCGGTGGGCGGCTTCTCGGATGATGGCCGCGGTGTGCAGGAGGAGGCTTTGATGCGCGAGGCGATGTTGGCGGTGAAGCCGACGGGCCGCAAGATCGTGGCCCACTGCGAGGATGAGTCGCTGCTCCGTGGCGGTTATATCCACGAGGGCCGGTATGCCCGTGAGCACGGCCATCGCGGCATCTCGTCGGAGAGTGAGTGGCGCCAGGTGGAGCGCGACCTGAAGCTCGTTGACGAGACGGGTTGCCCCTACCACATCTGCCACATCTCGACCAAAGAGTCGGTCGAACTGTTGCGTGCCGCCAAGGCAAAGGGACTTCCCGTGAGTGGCGAAACAGCCCCCCACTACCTGCTTCTGACGGATGCAGACCTGCAGGAGGAGGGCCGCTTTAAGATGAATCCTCCGTTGCGTTCGCGCGAGGATCAGTTGGCCCTGCTCAATGGCCTGCTGGACGGCACTTTAGAGGTGATAGCCACCGACCATGCCCCCCATACGGCAGAGGAGAAGGGGCGTGGCCTGGAGAAGAGTGCAATGGGTATTGTGGGGATTGAAACCGCCTTCCCGCTTCTCTACACCTACCTGGTGCGTCGCGGCGTGCTCTCGCTCGAGAAGTTGGTGGAACTTATGTCGGTCAATCCGCGCCGTCTCTTCGGTTTGGAGGCGGGACTTGCCATCGGAGCCGATGCCGATCTGGTGGTGATGGATCTCGATACGGAGTATGTGATCGACCCCGAGGAGTTCCTCTCGATGGGCCATGCAACCCCCTTTGCCGGGTGGCGTGTCAAGGGGCGCACCCTTTTGACCTTTGTCGACGGCGAGATCGTCTACAAGGCCGAGTAAACCACGTGAAAGCAAGAAGAGAAAACAGACAAAAATAATAACACACACAATCAAGTATGAAACCCTTTGACAAGAAGATTGTTCTGGAGAGTGGTCAGGAGTTCTACGGGTACGGCTTCGGTGCCGACAAGGAGGTGATCAACGAGATCATCTTCAATACCTCGATGGTGGGCTACCAGGAGGTGATCTCCGACCCCTCTTACACCGATCAGATGGTGGTGATGACCTATCCCCTGATCGGCAACTACGGTATGGCCGAGGAGGATTATGAGACCAAATTCCCGACCATTGGCGGTATGGTGGTGCGCGAGTATAACGACACCCCCTCGAACTTCCGCTACACGAAGACCCTCAACGAGGTCTTTGTCGAGCACGATATTCCCGCCATCTCGGGCCTCGATACGCGCCGTCTGATGCACATCATTCGTGACGAGGGAACGCAGTTGGCCATCCTGACCAATGCCGAAACCCCCTTGGAGGAGGCATTGGCACGCCTTAAGGCCTATGTCCGTCCGCAGGATCCCGTAGCCCGTGTGAGCTGCAAGAAGCGCTGGTTCTCGCGTACGCCCAACCACAAGTGGGATGTGGTGATCATCGACTGCGGCATCAAGAACAATTTTATCCGCCAGCTCAATACGTTGGGGTGCAATGTGACGATGGTTCCCCACACGGCAACCCTCGAGGAGGTGATGGCCTTCCGTCCCGACGGTGTGATGATCTCGAACGGCCCGGGTAATCCCGAGGAGCAGCAGGCAGCCATCGAGTTGGTGAAGAGTCTGCGCGGCAAGCTCCCGATCTTCGGTTTGGGTCTCGGTATGCAGATCGTGGCGTTGGCCTATGGCGCGAGGGTGGAGAAGATGAAGTTCGGCCACCGCGGAGCTAACCACCCGATCAAGAACCACCGTACGGGCGAGATCGAGATTGCGGTGCAGAATCACGGCTATGTGGTAGTCCCCGGCACGGGCAACATGATCGAGGTAACGCACACCAACCTGCTGGATCAGACCATCGAGGGTATGGAGTGCAAGATTGATCGTGTGCTGGCGGCCCAGTTCGACCCCACGGCCATCGTAGGCGAGAGCCACGACTTGTTCAAGAAGTTTGTTAAATTAATGGAGGAGAGATAAAAATGCCGAAGAGAACAGATATCAAGAAGGTGATGGTGATTGGCTCGGGCCCGATTGTGATTGGTCAGGCTGCCGAGTTCGATTATGCCGGTACACAGGCCTGTCTGGCCCTCAAGGAGGAGGGCTATGAGGTGGTGTTGGTGAACTCCAACCCCGCAACCATCATGACCGATACGAATA
>CAZRJU010000024.1:0-17893 GCA_964600455.1 uncultured Alistipes sp.
TCTTCGTCCGTAAGATGAAGGAGCTCATTGAGAACGGTCACGTCTACATTGCTACCCCGCCCCTTTACCAGGTGAGCCGCGGTAAGCAGATTCGCTACTGCTGGACAGAGCGTGAGCGCGATCAGATCTGCGAGGAGATGGGCCAGAAGGGCTTGGAGGTGAAGCGATTCAAGGGTCTTGGTGAGATGAACCCCTCGGAGCTGTGGGAGACGACGATGGATCCTGAGCGTCGCTATCTGCATCAGGTAACCATCGACAATGCCGTGGAGGCCGATCGTATCTTCTCGATGTTGATGGGTGACGACGTACCGCCCCGCCGCGAGTTCATCGAGCGCAATGCCCACTATGCCGATATTGATGCTTAAGTTTTTGCGTAGATAAAACGCCCAAACTCGATAAAAAAATGAACGTTACGGTAATTGGTGTGGCCGGTGGAACCGGATCGGGAAAATCGACCCTCGTCAAGCGCTTGCAGGAGGCTTTCTGTGAGGAGGATGTGGCAACGCTCTGCCATGACTTCTACTACAAGGCCCATCCCGAGTTGACCTATGAGGAGCGTACGAAGCTCAACTACGACCACCCGCAGGCCTTCGATACGGAGATGATGGTGGAGCACATTCGCACGCTGAAGAGCCTGGTACCGATCGAGCGCCCCGTCTACTCCTTCGTGGAGCACAACCGCGTGGAGGAGACCGTCTTGGTCAAGCCTTCGAAGGTGATTATCGTGGACGGCATTCTGATCTTCGAGAATAAGGCGTTGCGTGAGTTGATGGATATCAAGGTCTTTGTGGATACGGATGCCGATATTCGTCTGGCCCGACGGATTCTGCGCGACGTTTGCGATCGCGGCCGTACCATGCAGTCGGTGATCTCGCAATACACCACCACGGTAAAGCCCATGCACGAGGAGTTTGTGGAGCCCTCGAAGCGTTATGCCGATGTGATTATCCCCGAGGGAGGTTTCAACTCGGTGGCTGTGGCGATGCTCATTCAGAATATCCGGTCGCTGATCGAAGCCCGCTAAGGGGGGCCTTACGGTGTAAAGAGACAAAGAAAAGGGATAAGGAGTGTGTCCGAAAAGGTTTCGGGCACGCTCTTTTTGTGTAAAATGGGCGATCCTTCGGGCGGAGTGCTTTGCGAAAGAAAAAAAATCATTATCTTTGTAAGAAGAAGAATTTGAAAAACAGAGATTAGCCACTATTCGTATGAAAGGAATCGTCTTGGCCGGAGGTTCGGGAACACGCCTCTACCCCATTACCAAAGGGGTTAGCAAACAGCTTTTGCCCATCTACGATAAGCCGATGGTCTACTACCCCATCTCGGTATTGATGCGGGCCGGTATTCGTGAGATCCTGATCATCTCCACACCGCAGGATCTGCCCGGTTTTCAGCGTCTTTTGGGTGATGGGTCGGATTATGGCGTGCGCTTCGAGTATCGAGAGCAGCCCTCGCCCGACGGGTTGGCTCAGGCCTTTCTGATCGGCGAGGAGTTTATCGGCGACGATGCCGTCTGCTTGGTGTTGGGCGATAATATCTTCCACGGTGTGGGCTTTGGCCAGATGCTGACCGAGGCGGTGGAGCGTGCCGAAAAGGAGCAGCGGGCCACGGTTTTTGGCTATTGGGTGGATGACCCCGAGCGCTATGGCGTGGCGGAGTTCGATGCCGAGGGGCGCTGCCTCTCGATTGAGGAGAAACCCAAGGAGCCGAAGTCGAACTATGCGGTGGTGGGGCTCTACTTCTACCCCAACCGGGTGGTCGAGGTGGCTAAAGGGGTGAAACCCTCGGCCCGCGGTGAGTTGGAGATCACGAGTGTAAATCAGGATTTCCTACGGCGTGGCGAACTCTCGGTGCAGACGCTCGATCGCGGTTTTGCCTGGCTTGACACGGGTACACACGACTCGTTGGCCGAGGCCTCGATCTTTGTCGAGGTGATCGAGAAACGCCAGGGATTGAAGATCGCCTGTCTGGAGGGGATTGCCTACCGCAAGGGGTGGATCTCGGAGGAGCGCCTGCGTGAGTTGGCCCGGCCGATGATCAAGAACCAATATGGGCAGTATCTGCTGAAGGTGATCGATGAGATGAAACGAACCCAAGCACTAAAAAAAGAGACGAAGTGAAGGTAATCAAGACGGAGATTGAGGGGGTGGTGATCATCGAGCCCGACCTCTTTGGCGATGCGCGTGGCTACTTCTTTGAGAGCTACTCGCAACAGAAGTTCGACGAGGCGGTGCGCCCGGTGCGTTTTGTGCAGGATAACGAGTCGCGTTCGCGCTATGGCGTGGTGCGCGGTCTGCACTTCCAGCGGGGCGAAAAGGCGCAGTCGAAGTTGGTGCGCGTGGTCGAGGGCGAGGTGTTGGATGTGGCGGTGGATATTCGTCGCGGAAGTCCCACCTTTGGCCGCCATGTCGCAGTGCTGCTTACGGCTGAGAATAAGCGCCAGCTCTTTGTACCGCGCGGTTTTGCTCACGGATTCTCGGTGCTAAGCCCTATGGCTACCTTCCAATATAAGTGCGACAACCTCTATGCTCCCGAGGCAGAAGGGGCTGTGGCGTGGGATGACCCGGCATTGGGGATTGACTGGCGCCTGAAGCCTGAGGAGATTCTCCTTTCGGCCAAGGATGCAGCCCACCCCACGCTGGCCGAGGCTGAGGAGTTATTTGACTATCATACGGATTACTATGCTTAAGATACTCGTTACCGGAGCCAACGGCCAGTTGGGCCGTGAGATGCAGCGCTTGGGGGCCCTGTCGCCCAACCACTATCTCTTTACCGATGTGGCCGAGTTGGATATTACGGATCGAGAGGCGGTGATGCGCCGGGTGGCCGACGAGCAGGTGGATCTTATTGTCAACTGCGCGGCCTATACGCAGGTGGATCGTGCCGAGGAGGAGCCCGATATGGCTCGCCGAATCAACCGTGATGCGGTGGAGAACCTCGCGCTGGCGGCCAAGGCACAGGGGGCTACCCTGATCCACGTCTCGACCGATTATGTCTTTGGCGGCGAGGGAAATATCCCCCGCACCGAAGAGATGACAGTCAATCCCTTAGGGGTCTATGGCAAGACCAAGTGGGAGGGCGAAGAGGCGGTGCGGGCCACCGGTTGTCGCCACCTGATTTTTCGCACGGCCTGGCTCTACTCGGAGTATGGGGCCAACTTTCTCAAGACGATGTTGCGCCTTACGGCCGAGCGCGAAACCTTGCAGGTGGTCTTCGATCAGGTGGGAAGTCCCACCTATGCCGGCGATTTGGCCATTGCCATCTTCGGGATCATCGAGAGCGATAAATTCCGCCTCCATGAAGGTACCTACCACTTCTCCAACGAAGGGGTCTGTTCGTGGTATGATTTTGCGGTGGAGATTGCCCGTGAGGCGGGCCATCAGCAGTGTGCCATTCACCCCTGCCACTCCTCCGAGTACCCCTCGCGGGTGGTGCGCCCGGCCTACTCGGTGCTCGACAAAACCAAGTTTAAGCGCGATTTTGAGGTGGAGATTCCCCACTGGCGCGATTCGATGTGCTACTGTTTGAAACGTTTGAAAATGCAATAGATGCCACCTATGAAACGTACGATACTCATTACCGGCGGTGCCGGATTTATCGGGAGCCATGTGGTGCGACGCTTCGTTGTTCGCTACCCCGACTACCGCATCCTGAATCTGGATAAACTCACCTATGCCGGCAACTTAGCCAACCTCAAGGATATTGACACGGCGCCCAACTACACCTTTATCAAGGGGGATATTTGTGATTTTGAACTCTTGTGCCGCCTCTTTGAGGAGTATGCCATCGACGGGGTGATCCACTTAGCGGCCGAGAGCCACGTCGATCGCTCGATCAAGGATCCCTTCACCTTTGCGCAGACCAATGTGATGGGGACTTTGGCGCTCCTGCAGGCCGCAAAGCACAGTTGGGAGCAGCGTCCCGAGCGCTGGGAGGGCAAGCGTTTCTACCACATCTCCACCGATGAGGTCTATGGAGCCTTGGCGTTGACACGCCCTGAGGGGGAGCCCCCCTTTGGCGACGACTTTTTCCTGGAGACGACCAAGTATGATCCCCATTCGCCCTATTCGGCCTCGAAGGCTTCTTCGGATCACTTTGTGCGTGCCTTTCACGACACTTACGGTATGCCTACCATCGTCACCAATTGCTCAAACAACTACGGCCCCTATCAATTCCCAGAGAAACTTATTCCGCTCTTTATCAACAATATCCGCCATCGTAAACCGCTCCCCGTTTATGGGAAGGGAGAGAACGTGCGCGACTGGCTCTATGTGGAGGATCATGCCCGCGCCATTGACCTGATCTTCCACCGCGGTAAGGTGGCCGAGACCTACAACATCGGGGGCTTCAACGAGTGGAAGAATATTGATCTGATTCGGGTGATTATCCGCACGGTGGATCGCCTTCTGGGTCATCCGGAGGGCTACTCCGATGAGTTGATTACCTATGTAACGGATCGTGCCGGTCACGACCTGCGCTATGCCATCGACTCTTCGAAACTGAAGGAAGAGCTCGGATGGGAGCCCTCGCTCCAGTTTGAGGAGGGAATCGAAAAGACGGTGCGTTGGTATTTGGAGAATCAGGCCTGGATGGATCACATCACCTCGGGGGAGTATGCCCGTTACTATGAGGAGATGTATGGCGGCAACTGATGCGATTGTCATAAAATCAAGAGGGTTAAGCATTTCTGCTTGACCCTCTTGATTTTAGACTCTTGGCCTTATTTGCTATTGGCCGATACGCTTGAGCCATTTGCGGTACTCCTTGAGCACTTTGCCGCCCCAGGTGCCATACCACGAGTAGCCTACACGGCGTTCGGGAGCCACCTCCTCGAGTGAGTAGACCTTTACACCGTCGCGGTTGCAGAGGAAGGGGGTGTTATCCTCCAGATCGTAGTAGCGGGCCCAGAGGGGTTTGGCCTCGGGGTCATCCACCAGACGGCGATCGCGTTTGATGCGCGGATCATCGGGATTTCCCTCGGGCATCTCGATCGTAACAAGGCGTTTGCCCTCGATCTTATTGGCCTGGAGCCAGGCACACCCGGCCTTGACGGCCTCGATAACCTCTTCGGAGGGGTTCTCAATCATCATCAGTAACATCAACAGTTCGCAACTCTCCGAGGCAGCCAACGAGGGGAGCTCATAGGCGCGGGCCTTGCAAGGGAGCAACGTGATGTGGTCGTGTTGCTGCCCCCAGATGCTCTTTACGCCGTGTTGCAGATACTGCGTGCGCAGGATCAGGTCGATTCCCTTTTCCCATGAGGCCTCAATCTCGCGGCGCAGGCGCTTATCCACCCAGCTGTAGATGGGCTCCTTGTGCAGAATATCATACCAAAGCAGGAGTACGCCGGCCATACACCCGTCGTTGTAGGTGATGGCATCGGCATCCCAACCCCGCCATCCTCCATTGGGGTATTGGGTATTCAGCATATACTCGATACCCCGCTTGGCGGCCTCGCGGTAGGCTCGTTTGCCACAGAGCGTGTAGACTCCGGCCAGATATTCCACCTGGGTATAGACATTGCGGTTGTCGAGTGTGGAGAGGCGGTGGCGCGGCTTGAGGGCCTGCCGAACCGAGTCGGGCGAGAGTTTGGCCAACCAGTCGATGTTCTTGGGCCATCCGCCATCCTCGTTCTGGTAGGCCACCAGATTGTCGGCAATGGCCTCGTACTCCTCAACCGTGTAGCGCGGATAGGAGGCCTTGCGGTGATCCATGTACCAGTGGTTCAGGGCATCCTCGAACTTTTCGGTCGTGATCCCCGTCTTGTTTTGAGCGGTGCTATGTAAGGCGCTCAGCAAGAGGCAGATGGTTAAGATGCGTTTCATTGCTTTGGTGGATATTGAAAAGGTTTTTTAGGCAAAGAGTTTCTCGACAACCTCGATCACCTCCTCCTCGTTGGGCGTGAGCGAGAATACGTGCGAGGGCTCGAGGTTCCATACCGTGCACTCCCGGCGCATGAGCTCCTCGCCACCGCCCGTGATGTTGAGCATGATGGTAGCATCCTTCTCTACCTTGCCATCGGCTACAGCCTTAATCAGCGTGGCTGTGGCTACACCGGCAGCCGAGTAGATGTCGATCCCCTCCAACTCCTTGAAGAGCTCCTTGGCCTTGCGGGCCTGGGCGTTCGTGGCAACCAGGATCTCACCGTTGGTGGCCTTCAGGGCGTCGTAGAGACCACCACGGATTCCATAGGGGGGCTTGCGGTTCGAGAGTACCTTGGCGTCGATGATCTCCACGTCGCGGCGGGCACGATCCTCATCGTAGGGAAGCATGGCACGCGAATCCACGCGCCAAGCGTTGTACATCGGAACAAAGGGGGCATTCTGCGAAACCATCAGCTTCATGGTGTTTGTGCCAAAGCGGCCATCCTCAATCAGGCGCATATTGGCCTCCCAGGCGGCAATGGCTCCCGTACCGCTACCCACGGCCTGGAAATAGTAGTCGGGGATGCGGCCAATGGTGGTGGTGGCTGAGAGTACGGTGGTGGCCATGCCGTCGCGGCGGGCGATATTCTTGGCTCCACCCTCGGCATAGAACATGGGCGACTTGAGGGCCAGGTTGCTCAGGTGGATGGCATCGAAGTAGTCGCCACCCTTGGCGCAGGCGATTACCTTCACGCAGGGATTCAGCGGTTTGTCGAACCAGAGCGCATTGAGGTTGTCGTAAGGAACGGCCAGCAGCAGGCGGATGCCGTTGTCGGAGCAGACCTTGGCAAAGGCGCGGGCCGTGTTACCGGCCGAAGCTACGACCATCACACGCTCCTCCCCTTCGGGAATACGGGCCAATACGCTGTAAGCCTCGCACTCTTTGAAGGAGCAGGTGGTCATCTTGGCTCCGATCGCGGGGTTGTAGCCGTTGAAGGTGATCCAAAGATTCTCCAGACCGAGGTGGGCAGCCAGTGCCTTACTTTTATAGGTAACGGGAGCAGCCGAGTCTTTCAGCATGCGGCGGATGGGCAACCAGTCGCAGAATTGGTAGAAACCCCACTCCGGGCCCTTCAATTCGAGTTGCTTCTTCTCGTAGCGGGCTCTGACCAACGAGGGACACTCACACTGGCGGTCGTCCATCGTCCACCCCTCATCCTGAAATTCGCGGCCCGTGGCCACGCACTCCAACGTATAGTTCGTAGGTTTGAAATTTTCCATTTATCGTATAAGTTTTTTGTAGTTTTCTTTTTGGGTTAGGACATGCGCGTCTTATAGTCTTCGTAACCAAATTCGCGGATCATATCCACACGCCCATCGCGGCGGGCGATGGCGATCGAGGGGTGGTGTACGCCGTTGAACATCGTGGTCTTGACCATCGTGTAGTGGATCATATCCTCGAAGACGATGCGATCGCCGATATGGGGCTCCTTGTCGAAGGCCCACTCGCCATAGAAGTCGCCGGCTAAGCAACTGTTTCCCCCCATACGCCAAGCAGCCTCCCCCTCTTTGGGGTCGTGGGCTCCGAGAATGGCGGGTTTGTAGGGCATCTCTAAGCAGTCGGGCATGTGGCAGGCAAACGATACGTCGAGCATGGCCGTCTGCACCTTGCCGTCGCGCACAATATCCTCGATGGTCGAGACTAAGTAGCCAGTACGCCAGGTGAAGGCACTGCCCGGCTCCATGATCAGGCGCAGGTGGGGATGGCGCTCCTTGAAGGCTTTGAGAATCGCAATCAGCTCGTCGCAGTCGTAATCGGCATGGGTCATCAGGTGGCCGCCGCCCATGTTGAGCCATTGGATCTTTGCAAGCAGGTGGCCAAAGTGTCGCTCCACGGCCTCAAGGGCGAGGCGCAGGTGCTCGGGACGCGATTCGCAGAGTACATGGAAGTGTAACCCCTCCACGCCGGCCGGAAGTTCCTTGAGTTGCTCGGGCGGGATTCCTAAGCGCGAACCCTCGACACAGGGGTTGTAGAGATCGACCTCCACGGGCGAGTAGCGCGGATTGATGCGCAGACCGCACGAAATGCCGCGCAGAATGGCACGTGGGGCAAAGCGCTCGTACTGACCAAGCGAGTTGAATGTGATGTGGCTCGAGGCCTGCATGATCTCCTCGATCGAATGCTCGGTGTAGGTGGGCGCGTAGGTGTGGGCCGGAGCACCATACTCTTCGAAAACCAAGCGGGCCTCGGCCGCCGAACTGGCTGTAGCCCCGTCCGAGTGGCGGGCAAGGGTGGGGAAGATCGACCACATGGCACATGCCTTCAGGGCAACGATGATCTCCACGCCCGCCTCGCGGCGTACGCGGTCGATCGTTTGCAGGTTCTTCTCCAAGAGCTCCTCGTCGAGTAGGTAACAGGGGGAGGGTATTTTCGAAAAATCGATCATAAATCTCGCTGGTTTAACTCCTTGTTTGAGCCCCGAAAGAGGGGCACAATATCTTGACAAAGGTAGGAAAAAAGTGGCACTCTGCCAACAGCCGAAGGTTCCGGAGAGGGATTTTAAGTATTTATACTTATCCCTCTTGTCGGCTTGTCGGAAACTTATAGGGAGATAGCACGCTTTTTTACGCTTTTTTCGAGGAAAAATTGGCCATAAAAGCAATTTTTTGTTACCTTTTTAAATTAGGAGTGTTCCGAGGTGAACGCTCCCCGGATGAACCGAAACCGAAAATAACCTGAAGATATGAAAAACTACACCCCGAAACCGATTGATCTGAGCCGTGTAACCGTCTCGGAGGAGTTGAATGAACTGCGTGAGGCTATTGCCGAAAATGTCCATGAGATTTGGGCCTACAACCGTCAAAAAGAGGGTTGGGTATGGGGCCCCGAGCGTAATGACGAGAAGTTGGAGCACCCCGATATGGTTCCTTATGACGAGCTCCCCGAGTCCGAAAAACAGTATGACCGTGAGATGGCCATGCAGACCATTAAGATGATCTTGGAGTTGGGTTACGACCTGCTCAAACGTGAAGATACACCCCTCTACCGCGAGCTGGTAACCCGCCTTAAGGAGAAGCCCGTAGCCTATAAGTGTCCCCAGTGCGGCACGGTTTACTTGCAGCACTTTGTCTACTGCTCGGGTTGCGGTAAGGCATTGAAGTAGAATCCCCTGACCGAATCGACCTAAACTCTTTTTTGGGTGGGGCGATTCGGCGAAGGAAAGAGGTTGCCCGACTTTTTTTAGGGCAACCTCCATGTACCATCCTTAATACCCATCAAAAGATGAGCCTCTTGATTACATCCTCCAACCAACGACCCAAGTCCTTTCATGAGGATCAACGTCTGTGGGATCGTTTGGTTGATCAGATCTGGAACGGGAATGTTATTCCGGTCATTGGCGATAACCTGATCCTGGAGGAGAAGACCACCATTTCCGATGAGTTGGTGAAGTATCTAAGCCAGAAATATCAGTTGGAGAGTGGCCCTGAGAACTTCTCGGAGCTCTATTACGACCGCGATTTTGCCGACTATCGCTCGGGTCTCTATGAGGAGATCTCTTCGCTGATCGAGTCCAATCAGTCGAACTTCCACCCCTCCTCGATTCTGCGCGACTTCCTCTCGATCGAGCAGTTCCCCTTTGTCATTACGACCTCGGTGGACTATACCGTGGAGGAGACTATGCGCGAGATTTGGGGGCGGCGCAACCGCTCGTTGCGTACGCTTGTCTTTCGCAATGACCCCTCGGCCAACGACGATATCGGCCGTTCGTCGGAGATTCATCAGCCCACGGTCTACTACATGTTTGGCAAGGCCTCTTCGTGGCGCGAGCATAGCTTTGTGCTTACCGACGAGGATATGCTCTCCTTCAGCCAGTCGTGGCTCTCGGATCGCCATCCGCAGAACCTCTCGAAGGTGATCGCCGACAAGTATCTCCTCTTTTTGGGGGTCAACTATCCCGATTGGTTTATTCGCTTTTTGTGGTTCTCGATGCGCCAGAATCTGCGAGGATCGGGAATGTTGGTGGACGATCGGGAGATTGAGAGTTCGCTTGTCTCCTTCTTCCGCCGCGTGAGCGTGCGCACGCAACAGGAGCCGCGCTCCGTGCTACGCGAAATCCTGCCCCGCTTGGAGCAGAAGCGCCGCGAGCACGAACGTAACAAGTTTAAGCATGTGGCCGAGGGCTGCGACTTCTTTATCTCCTATTCGCGCCGCGACGAGGCGTGGGCCCTGGCCCTCTACGAGGCCCTTACGCGCCGAGGTTACAATGTCTGGTATGACCGGGAGAATATCACGGTGGGGAGTGATTGGGAACTCTCGATTCGTAAGGGTATCCGTACGGCCCGTCACTTTATAGCCCTGCTCTCGGAGCGCATAGCTCAGGAGGCTCACGAGGAGCACCCCTATCGCATTGAGTGGGAGACGGCATTGGCGCATCGCCTCTCGGATCGTAACTTCGTGCTTCCGGTTTCGTTGGAAAATACTGATTTTTACAATGATAACCGCCTTAATCTACCACTTGACTTTAAGAGCATCCACTCCCTCACATGGCCTTCGCTTGCTGAGGTAGAGGCTGTCGTCGATCAACTTACCGCCAACCTTTAGCCACCCCTTTTCCAAATGAAAAATAGCAGGAACAACCCCTGGCTCGGTCTGCGCTCCTATACCGAAAACGACCATATCTACGGCCGAGACAAGGAGATCGAGGAGCTCTCGCAGAAGATTATCTACAATGCCCAGACGGTCATCTACGGTAAGTCGGGTATTGGTAAGTCATCGCTTCTGAATGCCGGCGTCTTCCCCGTACTGCGCCGCCATAACTTCTTCCCGGTCTATGTGCGCCTCCTGCACGATGGCGATCGAGCGGATTACGCCCTGCAGTTGGCTACGGCCGTGAAGAGCGCCTTGTCCAAACTCAAGATCGAGGATCTGGGGGCCGATGAGGGAGAGCGTATTCGCCCGGTGAAGGGTTATTTGAAGGTGGTGGTGCCGGCCGCCGATCCTGCCCATGAGGGGATGTGGGAGTTCTTCCATCGCCACCACTTCTGCTACCGCGATAGCGAAGGGTGGAGCAGCAGGTGGTGCCGGTGCTGGTTTTTGATCAGTTTGAGGAGATCTTTACCTTGCAGAAGAGTGAGCGGGCCATGCGCCTCTTCTTCGAGGAGTTTGCCTCGCTGCTCAACAATATCTGCCCGGAGGAGTTGATGCGTCGCTCGGAGCCCACGGAAGAGGCCCTCTGTCGCACGGAGTCCACCGTGGAGCAGCCGACCAAGAGCGAATCGCTCCATTCATCGCTGATTAAGACCGATGCGGTGCGTATTGCCCGCCGCCGCGACTATATTGACGAGGCCAACTTCCATGTGGTGATCTCCTTGCGCGAGGATTTTCTCTCGCACCTGGAGCGCAATATTCAGTATATCCCCTCGCTCAAACACAACCGTTACTGCCTGCTTCCGCTCACGGAGGATCAGGCTTCGGAGATTATCCGAAATCCGATCCCGGGGTTGATCTCCGAGGAGGTGGCCCGGCGGATTATCCGCAAGGTGACGCGGACTGAAAATGCCGACAATGCAGAGCGCTCCTCCGGCAGCACCGATACCGCGACGGACAATCAGCCCGAGGCTGAGATCAGTTCGGCCATCCTTTCGCTCTTTCTGAGTGAGCTCTATAAGCGCAAGGATCCCGATCAGGAGGAGATCACGCAGGAGCACGTCGAGCTCTTTGGTAAGGATATTATCCCCGATTACTACGAGCAGACGATCTCCAACGAACTACTCTCGGAGGAGAGCCTGCGTTTCCTGGAGAAGAATCTGGTGACGGCCGAGGGACGCCGCGAGGGTATCTACTTCGAGGTGGCCTATGCCAATGGTGTAACCCCCATTGAGATCAACTACCTGATTGGTCAGCGCCTGATGCAGAGCTATCGTTGGCGCGGGGCTCAACGTTTAGAGTTCTCGCACGATGTGCTCTGTCCGATCGTGCTTCGTCGCCGCGAGGAGGAGGAGCGCCGCCAGGAGCAGCAACGTCAACGCGAGGTACAGCAGCGCCAGCGTGAGGCCCTTGTGCGGGCGCAGCGCACGCGTCGTCGCTACCTGATCACCCTGATTGCCATTTGGCCCCTGCTCTTTGCGTTGGCCCTCGGGCTTTTGTTTGCCTATGGCTATGAGCACAAGGTACGCTACCGTGCGGTTGTGCGTAAGCATAGTTGGCTGACGGGGCTGGAGCGCATCTCGAAAGAGGAGGCTTCGCACCTGCCCTATCACTACCTCTTCTACTATAAGGGCTTTATGGCCAAGCATCCTTTTCGGGTGGAGGCGCGCGATGGCTACGATCGCCTGACCGACCGTCACAACCTCAAGAGCTTCCCCGAGGAGCACTTTGATGTGAATTATCTCTCGGTGGACGAGGAGGGGTTGGCCTATACCCGTTTTAATACCAAGGAGTTGAAGGGGGTTGTTCGTTGGGAGTTGGAGGCAGAGCCCAATAGCAAATTCTGCCGTCAGGAGACGGCTTACAACGAGCGTGGTACGGCGATTTATGCCTACCGCCACATTCGTTCGCGTACGCACAATAATCAGTATACCACCAACCTAACGGATCGCCAGGGACTCCCCTTTCCGTTGGTACTCGAAGGAGGGGATCGCTCCAAGCCGAAGAGTGTCTATATGTATACCGAGATGGATTCGCTCGGCTATGAGGCGAAGTTGGAGTTCAAGGATGTCGATCGCAACCCCTTGTGTAACCTCTATGGCTCTTTTATTACGCGGGCAACCTACGATGCGGCAGGCCACAAGCTAAGCGACCGCTCCCACTTCCTGAACGACCGACCGATGATCGACAAGGCGGGTAACTGTGGCTGGGAGGTGCTTTTGCGCGACCCTGTCTCGCAGGATCGTGCCGTGGTGATGAATCTCGATATGGAGGACTACCCCTGTCGGGTGAAGGAGCAGGGCTCGGTCTGGATTCGGGAGTATGATGCCTATGGCCGCATGGTGAAGGTGAGCTTCTGGGATTGCGACCATACACGTCCGCTGGAGGAGTATCGTCGCCTCATCGAGCAGGGCCGGAAGGCCTTTAAGGATGCGATCTGGCCGGTGGAGAATGAGTATGGCATCCACGCAATACGCTATGCGTACGACGACCGAGGAAATGTGATCCGCGAGGAGTTGCTTGATGCGGCAGGTGAGCCCCTGAAGGCTTGCGAAAAGTATAGTGTGTTCACCGAAAGAGCCTACGATGATCGGGGGAATCTGACCTATGCGGCCTTCGGCCATCAGCAGGGTCGCGTGGATGGGCTCTATGAGGCCTCCTACGACGGGGATCGTTGCCGCTATAAGCGCTCAGGTGAGATACTTGTTGAAGGTGATACGCTCTATCATCTGAACGAGTGGTGGGACGAGGAGCGTGGTCGTATGGTGAAACTGGTGCGGGAGAACGATCGGCTCTACTACTACACCGAGTGCGACAAGCAGGGGAATCCCCTCTTGGAGGCGCTCTATCAGGATGTCTATCGGCAAATCCCGGCCGAGAATGAGCAGCGCCAGCACTACTGCACCTGGGAGTATCACTATGAAGAGGAGGATCATCGCAACGATGCCGTGGTGCGTTTCTACAGCCGCGACCACCACCCTGCCGGTCGCTATGTGCGTGTCGAGATCTCGATCGACTCGCTTAAGCGGCAGAAGTCCTTCTATCTCTACACCACCGAGCTGGCTGCCCAATACGGGGTGGATTCGACCGAGAATCCGCGCCTGGTCTTTGTGCACGGTGAGCGGGAGTTCTTCGAGGGGGAGAGGATGTTTCTGATGAAGGCCTCGGTGCGTATCGATCAGCGGGGACGGCAGTTGCGCGATGATGATAACAGCTACATGCGTAATTATGTAAACCCCATCCCTTCGACCTACTCCTCGAAGCATATGTTGCGTGATAACCATTTGTTGCAGCACGATCTGCATACCTACTATCTGAATCCGAAGCCCCGATATCCGCCCTTCTTTGAGATGGTGCTTAGACGCCTGACGCAGGGGCGTTATGTAGGGTGTACCCCTCGCTCCTACTACCTGACCAATGAGTTTGGGGAGCATGCTTTGGCTGTTGATAGGCAGAAGGGGAAACCCTACTATCATGTGGCCCTCCTGACAGAAAATCGGTCGGGTGATATGCTGTCGGAGAGGCCTCTTGGGGATTACTACGATGAGGAGTACCGCATCATCTCGAGCCTCAATAGCGTGGAGCCTCGCTGCTTTGTGGCGGTGGAGCAGAACGACAATATCGGGCTCTGCCATGGGGATATTCTCTTGCGGCAGAATGATTGGCACCTTACGGCACCCTTTGCTTCGCCGGCCGAGGCCGAGCAGGGCGTTGCTCGACTGGAGCAGGATATTGCCTCGAACCGCGAGTGCCACTTTATGCTGTTGCGTTACAGCGAGCAGCGGGGAGATTACGAAGTGGTACAGGTGCGGCGCACGTTGGCCTCTTCGCCCGAGCACCGCCGGATTGGTTATCGCCTCTTCTATGCCACGCAAAGGGAGGTGGAGCGCATCATGGCCCATGCCGAGCAGCTTGCTCAGGAGGAGGTGCAGGCCGAATAGTTCTCCCGATTATGGGGGGGGGAGCGTGTCCATCGTTTTGGTTGGACACGCTCTTCTTGTTCTAAGGGCTCCCTGTTTAGCGCTTGAAGCGAACGCGGGCTTTCGTTCGTGAGGGGGCAATTTCGTGCTCAACAATGCCGGTCAGTACGTCGGGAGCGTCGTGCCAGCGGTTGGCGCGAAATTGGCGGCGGTAGGTGGTTAGGTGGTTGTAGAGGTCGGGCCAGCGCTGTCGCCAATCCTCGGGCATGCGCAGGTTGTGGAGCACGGTGGCGGCGTGGGAGAGGATGCGGGCCTCCTTGTTGCCCGATTGGTGGAACCACTCGATGCGGATGCGTGGGGCGAGGCGCTGTACGGCACGGGCAAAGCCGCGGCCGCCGTTGTTGCTCTCGACCAAAGCGGTGCGGGTATCGCTACGTAGGAGCATCTCGGCCACCTCGCGTTCGGTCTTTTCCATCCCCTCGCGCGAGTAGACCACATCGGTCAGGTAGATCACTCCGTCGCTGTCGACCACATAGCTCATCGAACAGAGGTAGTCGTCGCCCATATCGGCCGTGTCGGTATAGTTGCCGCGACGTACAATCTCGCGTGGCAGGGTTTGGTAGGTGGAGAAGTGGTCGCCGTAGAGGAGCCCTTCGCGGTTGGAGGGGTGGCCCTGGTACATGCACTCGAAACGCAGCGGGTTGAGCCGCCGTTTGGCGGCAAGGAGTTCGGCCGATTGCTGCTCGGGCCAGAGCGCCTCTCCGATTCTGCGAGGGTCGATCTCGGTGGCCGGCGAACTCTTTAGGGCCTCGAAGTTCAGGTGCAACCAGTGGTTGGGGTCGTGCTCCGTAAGCTGCTCCCAGCACTCAAAGGGGGTGATCGGCTCGATTTTGGCGATCGAGCCGATCAGATCCTCCTCGTGCCAGCGTGTAAAGACGATCAATTCGCTCGAGGTGTTGTGCATGCGGGTCTTGACCACCGAGGTATACCACTCCCAACAGTTTTCGCGGATCAGGGGAGAGTTGGCCTCGATGGCATCCTTGTAGAGGTCGTCCAGAATAAAACAATCCACGCGATTGCCCGTGAGGGCCCCTTCGCGCCCTACGGAGAGGAGGCTCCCTTCGTGGCCCACGATCTCCGCCTCGTCGGAGGTGCGGATGTAGCCCGAAGGCCGACTCCCCTGCTTGAGGGTGGTGTCGGGGAAGATTGCCGCATACTCCTTGCTGTCGATGATGCGCTGTACGCGGCGATTGAAACGGGTGGCTATCGAGGAGGAGTAGGAGGCGATGGCCACCCGCAGGTCGGGATTCAGCCCCACAAGATAGGCCGGCAGGAGGGTTGTGGCTCCGAGGCTCTTGCCGTGTTGTGGAGGCATGGTGATCATCAGGCGGCGCAACTCCCCGCGGGCAAACTTCTCGAGCAGGGCATAGTAGGTGCGGTGAAAGGGGTGGAGCTCTACAAAGGGGTAGACCTCTCGGGCGAAGGTTTCAAAGTGCATGGTTAAAGGAGATTTTCGAGGTTTAGGTAGCGAAATGAGAAGTCGTTGTCGAGGCGGCCGGCCTTTGACTCGGTGTGAAATTCCCACCAGACGGGGATTACCGAACGGATGGCACTACCCTCCCCCTCGGGCATGACGAGCCTTTGGCGGTAGACCACACACGACGTTATGAGGCGGCATACTACCCCGTCAGGGCTCTCCACTTCGATCGCTCCCGAGAAGAAGGATTTGTCGGCAATCGCTTCGAGCAGGCGATCGGCCACCTCGGCATAAAGTTGAGATGAAACAGAATAAATCATTCTTGTTAAATTTTTTAACGGATTATTATTTGGCAACATAAAATAAATTGCTTAACTTTGCAGGGCAAAGATATATTCAATAATTGAATTTTGATACTTGAAAAACAAAAAATTTACCATCAATTTTTTTTGATAGATTATGACGGGAGATTGGTTAAAACAGATAAGAAAAAGTCTTAATCTGACGCAACAGCAGCTTGCAGAGCGACTTGGGATTGGGAAAGCGGCCCTTTCTATGATCGAAACGGGGCGGGCGTCGCTTACGGCACGCAACAGAAATTTATTGGTTCAAGAATTGAATGTGAACCCCGATTTTCTGGAGACAGGTAAGGGTGAGATGTTCAATGCTGAGCCCGACCTGACCGCCTATCGTCATCGTACGGATAACTCCCTGCCTTTGCAGAGTGTTCCGCTCTACTCGGTGGAGGGAACGGCGGGCCTGGTTCCGCTCTTTACGGATCGTGCGGCCAACAAGCCGATCAACTACATCCACATTCCCAACCTGCCCAAGTGCGATGGGGCCATATATATAGTAGGTGATTCGATGTATCCGCTCCTGAAGAGTGGCGATATTGTCCTCTATAAGCAGCTCTCCGATATCGGGGATATTTTCTGGGGGGATATGTATCTGCTCTCGATCGACATGGATGGGGAGGAGTATATCACCGTGAAGTATATCCAAAAGTCGGAGCGCGAGGGCTTTGTGAAGCTCGTGAGCCAGAATCCCCACCATGCTGACAAAGAGGTCTCGATGGAGCGTATTCGGGCCATCGCCTTGGTGAAGGCCAGTATCAGAATGAACTCCATACGCTAAGGCGTGAGCCGGTGCAAAAGCTCTCTTCGGCTCTGCACCGGATCCTCCGTGCCGTGCCTTTCTTCTTGTACGAATGATAAAAAAGGAAAAAAATTTGGTTAGCCAATTTTTTTTCTCTACATTTGTAGGACTGAAAATTGGTCTGCGGAACAGAAGTAAAACAAGAAATAAACAACGTAAAACAACGAAAAAATGAAAACCAATTACGAAATTCGCTATGCTGCGCATCCCGAGGATGCCAAGCACTACGACACCAAACGCATTCGTCGAGACTTCCTCATTGAAACCGTATTTGCGGCCGATGAGGTGAATATGGTCTACTCGATGTATGATCGTATGGTTGTGGGCGGTGCCATGCCCGTCAAGGAGGCGCTCAAACTGGAGGCCATTGATCCGCTGAAGGCTCCCTTCTTCCTCACGCGTCGTGAGTTGGGTATCTTCAACGTGGGAGGCAAGGGTAAGGTAAAGGCCGGCGATGTGGAGTTTGAGCTCGACTACAAGGAGGCCCTCTACCTCGGTTCGGGCGATCGTGAGGTGATCTTTGAGAGCCTCGATCCCGAGAAGCCTGCCAAGTTCTACTTTAACTCCTGCACAGCTCACCGCAACTACCCCGATAAGAAGATCACGAAGGCCGATGCCGTAGTGGCCCACATGGGTTCGCTCGAGGGATCGAACGAGCGCAATATCAATAAGATGATCGTAAATCAGGTGCTCCCCACCTGTCAGTTGCAGATGGGTATGACCGAGCTTGCTACGGGTAGCGTATGGAATACCATGCCGGCTCACGTGCACTCGCGCCGCATGGAGGCCTACTTCTACTTCGAGGTACCCGAAGACCAGGCCGTATGCCACT
>CAZRJU010000025.1:0-17129 GCA_964600455.1 uncultured Alistipes sp.
TTGCCCAGCATCTCGAACATGGTGTGGTGGTAGGTGTCGTGACCTACCTCCTCCAGGTCGTTGTGCTTACCCGATACGCGCAGGCACTTTTGCGTGTCGGCCGCACGGGGATATTTGCGCGGGGCATTCCCTAAGAAGATCTCCTTAAATTGGTTCATGCCGGCGTTGGTAAACATCAGCGTAGGGTCATTCTTCACCACCATCGGTGCCGAAGGTACAATGGCGTGCTCTTTCGACTGGAAAAAATCCAGGAAGGCAGCTCTGATTTTATTGGATTCCATATCAGTAATAATTTTGCTTTTTTTGCGTTTTTTGATTCGGGTTGCAAAATTACACAATTTACCTTAATTTTGCACCATCCGAGCACGAGTTTTTTGGTCTATGGAGAAAAAAGAGGGATTACAACCACCCTTTCAGGGTGAAGAGCCCAAAAGAGGGGGGGCTGAAGGGGGGCGGCGAGACTCCTCCTCTTCGCCGTTGCGCCTGAAGGCCTACCGCCTTGTGCGCAAGATCCTTCTGGGCTTTATCCTGATCTCGATGGTCAACGGCCTCTTTGCCTACTTCTTCTACACTCCGAAGATGTATCGCATCAACCGCGAAAATCGTCAGCTGGTCGAACGCTACTACCTCTTGCAGGAGCGTATTCGGCTTTTGCAGGAGGAGATTCGGGAGGTGCGTCACCGCGATAACCACATCTACCGCCCGCTCTTTGCCATCGACACGCTGCGTATCGACGGGGTCTACACCCCCTATCCGGCGGCCAAGTATGCTGCTTTGGAGAGTGATCTCCACGCCTCGCTGATGGTCGGCACCTGGCGACAACTGGATCAGCTGGCTCGTCAGCTCTATGAGGAGTCGCGTTCGCTCGACGAGTTGCAGATCCTCTCGATGAACAAGGAGCGTCTCTCGACCGCCGTTCCGGCCCTCTGGCCCATCGAACGCTCACTCCTGAGAAACGGTATCGACCCTTTCGGGTGGCGCATCCACCCCATTTACCACCGCCGCATCTTCCACAAGGGCGTTGACCTGCCCGGCAATGTAGGCGATCCGATCTACGCCACGGGGGATGCCACGGTCGAGAGTATCGACACGCGCAACAGCCGCAAAGGCTATGGCCGACAGGTGTTGCTCAACCACGAGTTCGGCTACAAGACGCGCTATGCCCACCTCAATAAGGTCTTTGTCAAGCCCGGTGAGAAGATTGTGCGCGGACAGCTCATTGGAGAGTTGGGCCGTTCGGGTGGTGTTACAGGCCCCCATCTTCACTACGAGGTGATCTACCGCGGACAGGTGGTCAACCCCATCAACTACTTCAACAAGAACATGACTACCGAGGAGTATGAGCGTATCATGGCCGAGATTCGTGAACAGAACCTCGAAAAATATGACCAATAGTGATGGCAAAGCGAGCATCCCATATCCCCGATCGAAAACCCCGCACCTGGCGTCAGCGCCTTGTGCGTAGCCTCTTTTCGGCCTTTGTCTGGCTGGGAGCCATCACGCTCTACTACCTGGTCTATTCGCTCTTTTTTGATACCCCGACCGAGTATTTGATGAAGCACTCGACCGATCGTCTGCGTAGCGAGTATACCCTCTTGGAGGCGCGTTACGACAGCCTTACCCGGGTGGCAAGCAACATTGTGGATCGTGATCGCGGTGTCTTTGCCATTCTCTTCAACTCGGAACCCTACCTCTTCGATGAGGATCGGGCGGAGCGCTCTCGGCGTTATGAGGAGGTGCTTTCGGAGTCGAACAGCCGCCTTAAGCGTCAGTTGCGTGATCGTACGAAAACCCTCGAGGAGCGCTTCTCGGTCTTGGTCAATACCTATGATTCGCTCAATCGCAAGATTGTAGCGATGGGCGAGACGATCAATCATATCCCTTCCATACAACCGGTTATCAATGAGCAGTTAAGCCTGCTTACAGCCTCCTATGGCATGCGTATCCACCCCTTCTATAAGACCCTCAAATCGCACCAGGGGGTGGACTACACCATTCCCGAGGGATCGCGTGTCTTTGCAACGGCCGATGGGCGTGTGAAGGAGATCTCTACGCGCACAACTTCGGGCCAAACGGTGGTAATCGACCACGGCAACGGTTTCGAGACCCAATACAGCCATCTGGGTAAGATTCAGGTGCGTAAGGGGGAACAGGTGGCTTGTGGCGATATTATCGCCCTCTCGGGCAATAGCGGCCTCTCACTTTCGCCCCACCTTCACTATGAGGTGCGCCATAACGGGATGCGGGTCGATCCGATTCACTACTTCTTCCGCGAATTGAGCCCCGAGGAGTATCGTCGCATGATCCGTATCGCGCAGTCGGGTATGCAATCCTTTGACTAAAGCCATGCAACTACGCCTGCTGATTCTCGATTTTGACGGAACGTTGGCCGATACCCGAATGGCCAATGTGAGGGCCTATGTAGAGGTGCTGAAAGAGTTTGGTATTCAGATGACTGAGGAGGAGTACCTAAAGCAGCACTTCGGGGTGCGTTGCCCCGATTTTCTGCGCTCGATCGGGGTGCAGGATCCCGAACTTGTTGATCGCATACGCCGCCGTAAGATAGCCCTCTACCCCACCTTTTTCGAGAGCCTGAGACTCAATGAGGGTCTTTGGCGTTTTGCGCAGGATTTTCGCCGACAGGGAGGTAAGGTCTGGATTGTCTCCACGGGACAGGCCGACAACCTGAAGAATGCCATGCACCACCTTCGTCTCACGGAGGGAATTGACGGCATCCTCTCGGCCGATGATGTGGAGCATCATAAGCCTTCTCCGGATGCCTTTTTGCTGGCTATGGAGCGCGAGGGAGTAAGGCCCGAGGAGTCGCTTATCTTTGAGGATTCGCGGGTAGGAATAGAGGCGGCACGTCGTTCGGGTGCGCCCTATGTAGTAGTGGATCTTTCTCGTTGATCCACAAAACGAAAACCAAGATTATATTGACGATTGCTTTAGCTCCTATTTGCGGCATATAGCCTTAAACTCGCAGTAGGAGCAACCCGCCTCATCTTCGGCTGCCGTGAAAGGCGTGTCGGGGTCGAAGAGTTCGCCAAGGAGCCCGCGCAGGCGCTCCTCGAAGGGCTCTTTGCAGGCCGAGTAGCGGAGCGGCTCCTCCCCGAGGCTCTTGTCGACAAGGCAGGGTGAGAAACCCTCGCGGTTGATCTCACGCACATAGTAGAGCGAGGGTGTTACGTCGGCACTCTTGGAGTGGTGAAGCATCAGCGAGTAGAGGATGGTCTGGAAGAGGTTACCATGCTTGACGCGCAGGGGCTTTTTGAAGAGATCCTCCATGCCGCTGAAGACGAGGTGTACGCCTCCGGTCTTATAGTCCACCACACGGTAGTGGCCTTCGGAGAGTTCGTCGAGACGGTCGGTTTTACCGGCAAAACGTACGCGTCCGCCCGCAAAGGCGAAGTCGCTTGTTACCTCGCACTCCAAGCCACGTACACAGAACTCGGGATGAGCCAGATCATAGGGGATGATCCCCTGCTCAATGTAGCGGATCACCATATCGCGCACAAGGCGCAGGCTACCCGGCCACTCTTCCCGCTCGGTGGGCTCGTCATGGAAAATCTCGTGGCAAATCGTGGCATCCACGGCTTTGGAGATAAGCTCCGGCTTTAGGAGTTCTTTGAGCAATGCTCCGGGCTCTGTCAGATCGACAAGCGGCGCATAGAGCCGCTCCATGCTACCGTGGAGCAGGTTGCCAAAGAGCGGGTTGTCTACTTCATCGGTAATCTCTTCACGCTCTTTGAGATGAGCAACAGATGCAAAGTAAAACTTCAGGGGGCAGGCAATATAGCGGGCGAGGGCCGTCGGGGAGATGCAGCGGGGATTTTCCTTGCGCAAGAAGGCGGTCAGCTCCTCCCATACCTCGCCTCGCTTCTCGATTGTGATGGGCGCTGTCTCGGGCAGGTTGACATCAATACCCATCTCCACGAAGCGGATCGGATCCTCTCCTTCGTATTCGAGTTGGCGAATGTAGCGACTCATTTCGCCGGTCGATTTCTCGTCGGCGTGGCTGCAATAGGCCATCACCACCCGCTTGGCCCGCTGCATCAGGCGGCGGAAGTAGTAGGCGTAGACCCCTTCATGGTGCTCGGGGGTGGGCAGGCCGTAGGCGGCCCGTAGGCTGTAGGGGATGTAAGAGGCTCCTGCATCGAGTTTGCCGGGGAAGTTATCGTCGGTCATCGAGAGCAGAATCACCTGCTCGAAATCCAGGTTACGCGTCTCCAGGATACCCATCACCTGAATCCCGTCGAGGGGTTCACCTTCGTAGGGGATGCGCAGGGTGGAGAGGTGTTTGCGAAGTAGTGAAGCAAAGGTCGAGGTGCTCAGTTCTATCTCGCATGCTTTGATCGAATTGTGCAGCTTTTCAATCTCCTCGGCCAAGGTCGATATAAAGGCCACGCGCTCCTCCTCTTCCGGGCTTCTCTCGATCACGGCATCCAACACCTCTACAAGGTATCGGGCCCAACCCGCATACCCCTCGGCAGGGCGGAAAATGCGGCTGAGAAGCGGCGTTTGGGCCAACTGTTCGGCCTCGATGGTGATGCGGCGTTTCTGGATGATCTCCTCCAGAAGGGGGGCGGCAGCCTCCTCCTCGGCCAGGTAGGGATGGGCCAAAATACCCGTTACGTCGGCGTGGTAGAAGGCGTAGCCCGTACGGCTCTTGCGGCCGCGGGCGCAGAGCCCCAAGAGGCGCTCGATAAAGGTGTTGGCCGTACTCTGTCTGAGCGGAAAGCCCATTGTTACGTTGATGGGGTCGACCGAGAGTTGCTCTTCGGTGGGTTTGAGGGCGTGCAGGAGGGGTGTGAGCAGGCTCTCGTCGGTGAGGACAATGGCCGTGTGGCGATCGAGCGGCAGCAGCCGACCCTCCTTGTCGCGTTTGCGCCATTGGTTGAGCAGCTCGGGCAGGGCCTTGCACTGGGCAACATTGGTGGGAAACGACACTACCGTAAGCTCCTTTTGCTGTGTGGCATTATCGTGGCTTATCTTATTCGATACTTCAGGATATAGACGCAGATTCTCCCGAAGGAACATGCCCGCCTCCTCGTGGAGATTCGAGAGGTAGGATTGATCATAGTCCCAGTAGAACTCGGCTCCCATTCCCTGCAGGTGGCGCATGAGGATCTGCTCCGAGGCGGTGAGGGCGTTGAATCCGGCAACGATGTATTGGCGGACGGGAAGAAGCGGCGAGGTTGCCTGCAACATGCGATCCGAAGCCTCGCGCTGGATCATTCCCGAGTAGGCGAAACCCAACTCCAACAGACGCTTGCGGAAGGCTTCATAGATCGCCCCGAGCGAGTTCCAAATCTCGAGGAAGTGGCGGCGTTCGTCGCTGTCGGCCGACTCCTCCAACACCCCCTGCCAGAAGTGGTTGATAATGGCGCGTTGTTCGGGGGTGAGGTAGCTCAAATCGCTCTCCAACTCCTTCAGATCGGCGATGTTGCGAAAGAGCATCGAGGCATCGATACGGTATTTATCCACCATATCGAAATCCGCAAGCAGCACCTCGCCCCAGAAGTAGAAGTGGTCGAAATCCTCCCGATGGAAACGACTATAGATGCGGTAGAGTTCGCTAATGAGACGCAGACGGTCGCCTGTCTTGAGTCCTGCCACCTGCTCCATAAGGGTATCGATCGTGAGCCACTCGGGCTCCCAGAGGGGGCGATCGGTGAGGGTGGCAAGCTCCTCGGCAAAGAAGATGCGGGCACGCCGCGACGGGAAGAGCATTGCCAGTGAGGCGGTCTGCTCTCCATGGCGGGTATAGACGGCTTTGGCCACCTCGCCCAAAAAGCTCTTTTGCGAAGTCTGCATCTTTTTCGTGTTTTCTTTGGGAGTGGGGCTACTCTTCGATCGGAACGGCAATCAGGGCACCCCCCATGATCGTCTCGCCGCGTACCCACTGCGGGTAGCCTCCGTAGCGCACCTTCGAGGAGGTAACATAGGCCTCTAAGCGCTCACTCACATCGACCCATACCCAGGCTTTGCTCTCGGCCTTGACGTGGGCGGCCATGGTATGGAGCATGGAGCCGTCTACTCGGGTCGACCCCGAGGTTTTGAGTGTGAGATAGCGGGCCTCGCCACGCAGCGTAACCTCGCTCTTGCCCTCGACCTCCAAGAGCAGATCCTTGACAGCCAATGAGGCATCGGCACGGGCGCCGCTCAGGAGTGTGAGGTCGAACATGGCCTCCTCGATCGTGCCGGTAAAGTGGGCATTTGCCCCGCGCAGGACTACTCCGTCGAGCGTGGTGTAGTGGATGGTGATGCGGGTGGAGTCGCGTTGCTCCTTCGAGGCCTTTTCGCGGATTCGGAGGATCCCCTGTTTGTCGACCTTGGCATTGATGCGCCCCTCACTTCCCTTGGCCGAGATGTAGGTGATGCGGGTGGGTTCGCCACTTGGAAGGCGGACAAACTCCACCTTGACAGGCCCCTTGATGTCCACCCCGCTAAAGGGCTGAAGCCAATCCAGCGTGAGTGATTCACGCTCGGGTGTGCTCTCCGACGAGGCGGGTTCCTGGGCCGATAATGGCAGTAAAATCCCTATCAGGGCAAGTAGCAGGAGGGTGTATCTCTTCATGGTCTGCATCGCTTTTTTTAGGAGTAAAACTTGAGCGAACAAAGATAGAAAAAAAATTGCTCACCCAAGGCCCGAAAGAGAAATTTTTACTACCTTTGTTCCTATGCACGCGAAAATCATCAATGCAAGCGCCGGGTCGGGTAAGACCTACACATTGGCCTATCACTACGTTAGGGAGGTGATTCGGGAGCCGATGCTCTACCGCCATACCCTGGCCGTAACCTTTACGAATAAGGCAACCGAGGAGATGAAGAGCCGTATTCTGAAGGAGATTCACCTCTTGGCTTCGGGGCAAAAGAGCGACTATATAGAGGATCTTAGGCGAGATCTTTCGCTCTCGGAGGAGGTGATTCGTCAGCGTTCGGAGCGTGCCCGAAACCTGATTCTGCACGACTACTCCCACTTCACGGTGCTCACCATTGATAAGTTTTTTCAGCGCATCCTTCACGCCTTTGTCAAGGAGCTCGGGATCGAGTTGGGCTACAACGTGGAGTTGGAGGCCGCCCCCGTCTTGCAACGCAGTGTGGATGCTCTTATCGAGCGGATCACCGAGGATGAGCGCCTCAAGGCTTGGTTGGAGGCCTATGCCTCGGAGCGGCTCGAAGAGAACGAGTCGTGGGATCTGCGCGACGATATTCTGAAGTTGGGGCATGAACTCTTCAAGGAGGGCAACCGTTCGGCCTTGAAGGCAGCCCGATCGAAGGAGGAGCTCGAAAAGATCATCCGCGAGGCTACGGCCCGCATGCAACGTACACAGCGTGAGTTTCGTTCCCTGGCCGAGGAGGCTGTGGCCTGCATTGATCAAATGGGGCTCGCGCTCGAGAGCTTCAGTAACAAACGCACGAGTGGTGCCGCCTACTTCTATCAGGTGGCCTCGGGGGTGATTGAGGCCCCGAAAAAGCGGGCTCGGCAGTGTGCAGCCTCCACCGAGGGGTGGATGACCAAGGCCCAAAGCGGTCGCTATGCCGCAGAGATTGCCCGGTTGCAGCAGTTCATGGCCCGTTTGTGTGATCACTACGACAGCCACATCGAGGGGTGGAACTCCCTCAGGCTGATTCGTGAGCACTACCGCTCGTTTGCCCTTTTGAGCGACCTCTATGAGCGGGTACAGGAGATCTGGCGCGAGGAGAATACCCTCCTGCTCTCCGAGACCAAAAACATCTTGGCCGCCTTCATCGACCGCAACGATGCCCCCTTTATCTACGAGAAGGTGGGTAACCGCTTCGATCGTTACCTGATCGACGAGTTTCAGGATACCTCCGAACGCGAATGGCTCAACTTTCTGCCGCTCCTGCGTGAGGCGATCTCCCATCCGGGCCCTTACAGTTCGGAGCGCGAGGCCCTTCAGGCGGGCCCTGCCGTGCTGTTGGTGGGCGATGTAAAGCAGTCGATCTACCGTTGGCGTGGGGGAGATTGGCAGATTCTGGGGCGTAAGGCCCAAGAGGCACTGCCTAAAGCCGAAGTTGAGTTTAAGGATCATAATTTTCGATCTTTCAGAAAGATCGTGGAGTTTAATAACGAGGCGATTTCCCATGTGGTGGAGTCGGTGCAGGGATTGCTCTCCGAGCATCTGGCTGCGGCCTCCCTGCCCGAGAGCCTGAAGACCGAATTGCGCGAGGCGCTCCCGTTGGCCTACCGCGAACACCGTCAACGTCCCCGCAAACGCTCCGAAAAGGAGGGGTATATCTCGGTGGAGACTTTCTTGCAGGCGCCGCCCCTTGTGGAGCGCATCTGCGAGGTGCTTGACCGAGGTTTTCGCCCTTGCGACATCCTGATTCTGGTGCGATCGGCTACCGATGGCGGGCGCGTGGCCCGTACGTTGCTCGACTTCAAACGCGAGAATCGGGAGCCGCGCTACCGCTTTGATGTGATGACCCAGGATGCGCTCGAGATCGCATCGGCCCCTATCTGCGGCTTTTTGGTTGCCCTGATGCACCTGGTGGTCGATCCGGAGGACTCGATTCGTCGGGCCGTCTACAATCAATACTTAGGCCATGCGGTGAATCGTCCGCTCGAGGGTGAGGAACTTACCCTCTTGCGTCGTCTCAGGTTGCTCCCGCCTGAGGAGGCTTTCGAGCAGATTGTGCTTCGCTATGGGCTCGAAGGGCATGAGGAGGAGATTGCCTACCTGCAAGCCTTCCATGAGGAGCTTTTGGCCTATACGAAGGGCCGTGTGGCTGATCTGCCGCTCTTTTTGGTCTGGTGGGAGGAGCATGGGAGTAAGCGTACGATCAAGGTGGAGCAGAGCCGCGATACGATCGAGATTACCACGATCCATAAAGCCAAAGGATTGGAGCGCAAGGTGGTGCTGATCCCCTACTGCAACTGGAAACTCGAACCCAAGAGCAGCGGATACACCCCCAATTTAGTGTGGGCCAAGGCCGAGGGCGAACTCTCCGAGGTGGGGGCTTTGCCGGTGAAATATGGTGCTGCAATGGCCGAATCACACTTCGCTGCGAGCTACTACCGGGAGTTGGCCTACTCCTATGTGGATAATGTAAACCTGCTCTATGTGGCCCTGACGCGCGCGATCGAGGAACTGCATCTCTTCCTGCCTGCCTCGCGTGCCGAGATCGGAGGGCACCTCTGGTCGGGTATTCGGCCCAAGGGGGATGGCGGTGTGATCGGTTCGATCGAGGGGCGCCACACCACAGGGGAGTGGGGCGAACGCTATGAGTTTGGCCGGGCGCTTCCTCCCGAGCCCGAGAGGCGATCCGGAGAGGAGCGGCAGATCGAACATCGAACCCTGGAGCACTACCCCACGATCGACCCGCGTCCCGGATTGAAACTCCCGACCTCCTCGTTTCGGGAGCATGGGGGTGAAGTGGCTCTCTCGCCCCGCAGCTTTGGCCGTCTCATGCACCGCCTCTTTGAGGAGGCGATCGACCGCCAAGGGCTGGTCGAGGGGATTGATGCCCTTTTACGGAACGGTGTGGTGGATCAAATGCAGGCCGAGGAGTTGAGACATCGCGTGGAGGAGGCTTTGAGCGATCCGCGCACGAAGAGCTGGTATGACGAGGCGTGGGAGAGGGTGCTGCGTGAGCGTGATATTTTACTGCCCAAGAGAGAGTTGCATCAGCGTAAACGTCCCGATCGCGTGATGATTCGAGGCGATCGTGCGGTGGTGGTCGATTATAAGTTTGGTGAGCGCGATCCTCACACCTACCACCGCCAGGTGGCCGATTATATGGGCTACCTGAGCCAGATGGGTTATCGTGAGGTGGAGGGGTGGATTTGGTATGTGATGCAGGGTCGCGTGGAGCAGGTGCTCCCGGCTTCGGAAAAAAAGCGAGGAGGGAGGCCCGAGTAACGATTATATTTTGTATCTTTGTCGGCTGTGAAAGAGCTCTTTTACCATATCATTCCGCTTTCGTATCGTCGTCGCGCACCCTGGGTCGTGTTGACCATCTTTTTGCGTGCCCTGCTCAACTTTGTGGGGGTGGCTGCCTTGGTGCCGGTGCTGATGCTGATCTTGGGTGGCGGCGAAGAGCTCTCTGCGGGGCCTTTGGGGCCGCTCTATCGGTTGGGCGGGTTTCAATCCCCCAGGGAGTTTGTGTTGGCCATAGCCGCCGGTGTGGTGGTGATCGTGCTGCTCAAAGGGGGGCTTAATCTGTTGCTCTATCGTGTGGAGCGTAATTACATCTTCGGCCTCTATCGCACCCTCTCGCGCCAACTCTTTCTGAACTACTACCACCGAGGTTTGGATTTTATCAAGCATGCCAACTCGGCCCACCTTTCACGCAATGTAAACGGAGTAACCTTCTCGTTTGTGGCCGGTGTGCTGCGCCCGATGGCTACGATCCTCTGCGAGGTGCTGCTTCTTCTGCTGCTCTTCGGGTCGATCTTCTGGGTAAACGGGCAAGTGGCCCTCTTGGTGTTGCTGCTCTTTTTGCCGGTGGCCTGGCTCTATTACCGTCTGGTGCGTCGTCGCCTGAATCGCTATGGCGAGCAGGAGAATCGGGCCCACCGCGAGAAGGCACGTGTGGTGGCTGAGGCCTTTAGGGGCTATGCCGACGTGGAGATCAACGGAGCCATGCCGCTGCTTCTGCGCCGATTCGATCGGGCGATGGCGGAGATTGTTGATGTGCAGCAACGCAATGCCACACTCGGCCTGATGCCCTCGCTGATGACCGAGTGGGGATTGGTGGTGGGAATGGCCCTGCTGGTGGTTGTCGGGCTCTATACCCAACCCGGGGAGGTGCGTCTGCTCTTTGGCCTCTTTGCTGTGGCGGCCCTGCGTCTGATGCCCTCGATTCGGGCACTTCTTGGGGGGTGGGCCTCGATTCGCTATAACCGCTACACGATGGATATTCTCTCGGAGAGCCTCTCGGCAAAGGAGCCGACTCGGGAGTCCGATGAAAGCGAGGAGGAGCTTACATTCGAGCGGGAGATTACGCTCGATAACCTCTCGTTCCACTATGAGGATGCTCCCGAACGAGAGGTTTTGAGCCACCTTTCGCTCTCGATTGCCCGCGGCGAGTATCTCGGTATTCGGGGTGAATCGGGCGTGGGAAAATCTACCCTCTTTAACCTCCTTTTGGGGCTCTATGCCCCCACTGAAGGGGAGATTCGGGTGGATGGTCGCCCCCTGACAAGGGAGGTGATGCGTTCGTGGCGCAACCGCGTGGGTTATGTTTCGCAGCAGGTCTTTTTGATGGATGGTACCTTCGCCGAGAATGTGGCCCTGGGCGAGAGCCGCGAGGAGATTGATGAGGAGCGTGTGCGTGAGGCACTCAAGGCGGCCCGGCTCGAGGAGTTTATCTCGACGCTCAAGGCCGGGATGGATACCCCGATCGGAGAGTGCGGCTGCCGCCTTTCGGGGGGACAACGCCAGCGCATCGGAATTGCCCGAGCCCTCTATAAAGGGGCCGATCTGTTGCTCTTCGATGAGGCTACATCGGCCCTCGACGACCAGACCGAGGAGGAGGTGAATCGCGCAATCCGAGCCTTGTCCGAGGAGCGGCAGAACCTCACGATCATTGTTATTGCACACCGTAGAACCACGCTGGAGGGGTGTGACCGCGTTATGGAATTGTAAATAGCTACCCTTTAGTGGGTTGAAATAGATTATCGAAAGCAAAGAATGAATAAAGAACCAAGCTACCGCGATTTCCGGATTGCCCAATTTCTGCTTCGTATTGAAGGGGATGAATGGATCGCACCGGCGGGCCATTTCGCCCACGCCCTGCGTACCTTTCATGAAGTGGCCGATCCTCGGGCGGAGGCAGTGCTGCACCTCTTTTGTGATGGTGAAGAGATGCCCGACAAAACCCTTTATCGCCAGGTGGATCGCTTTCCCTTTCCGGAGGTGGATGCCGACTGCATGCTCTATATCGACGAGGAGAGCCAACTCGTTGTGATGGAGTTGAAAGAGGGGCTTACCTTCTGGCTCCACCGCGAGATCTCGTCGCCGATTACCCATTGCAACCTCATGGCCTGCAAGGAGGCCAATGAGGCGGCAGCCCTCTTCCGCTTTGGTCTTTGGATGATCTTCGGGATGGCCATCGCTCCCCATGGGGCGATTGCGATTCACTCCTCGACGATCGTATACCGCGAGGGCGCGGCCCTCTTTTTGGGAGAGTCGGGAACGGGAAAGTCGACCCATACACGCCTTTGGCGTGAGCATATTGCAGGAGCAGAACTCCTGAACGACGACTCTCCGATCTTGCGCGTCGAGGGGGATCGGGCCATGGTCTATGGCTCGCCCTGGAGCGGCAAGACCCCCTGTTACCGCAAGGAGTGCTACCCGATTCGCGGTTTGGTGCGTTTGGCACAAGCCCCTCACAACCGCATTGAGCGTCTGGGTGTGCTGAAGGCCTTTGGGGCGCTTTTGCCCAGTTGCCCGCCTTCGTTTTGTCATGAGGCCCGCTTGAACGATGCTCTCTGCGCCACCCTCTCGCATCTGATCGCCCTTGCGCCGGTCTACCGCCTGGAGTGCCTGCCCGATCGGGAGGCGGTGGAACTCTCTTCTCAAACCCTGATGCCTCTCTAAACGATGAATAGCGAGAGCCGCCTTTGCGAAAACCGTACGGCCTTTGGTTTGGCCCGCAACCTGCTCCTGGAGGGGGAGGTGGTGCGGATCTGTGTGCGCGGGCAGAGTATGCTCCCCTTCTTTTTGAGTGGCAGTACCATTCAACTCCACCCCGTGACCCCGAAGGGTTTGAGGCGGGGCGAGGTGGTGATGGCCGAGACCGAGCAGGGAAACTTTGTGGTGCACCGCATCTACCGTCTCGAGGAGCACCGGGTCACCCTCTTGGGGGATGGTAATGTGAAGGGAGTGGAGCGTGTTGCCCGCGAGAAGATCTATGGTGTGGTGCGAATCTCGTGGCTGCATCGCCGCTTGGGCCTTTTGTGGCAGTGGCTGCGTCCGTTAAGGCGTTTCCCGTTGGCTCTTTTGCGTCGAATTACCCCAAAATAGTCGGAATATTCCCCTTTTAGGGAACAAGATAAACGACTTTTTTGTATATTTGCACGATTCTGTTTCGTGCATTTTTTTTGTTTATGATAGAACTTACGACCTTTCATTGGATTATAGGCGCCATGGCCCTGATGGGGCTGATAACCTTCATAGCCCTCTTCTTTGTGGAGGCGGGTTACGGCTATCTGTTTAACCCGAAATTCGGCTTCCCGATCCCGAATAAGGTGGGTTGGGTGGTGATGGAGGCTCCGGCCTTCCTGGTGATGCTCCTTTGGAGCTTTCGGGCCGAGGCCGGCCAGTGGCCTCAGCTGCTCCTGGCGGCACTCTATCTGCTCCACTATTTTCAGCGTTCGTTTATCTTCCCGCTCCTGATGCGCGGCAACTCGAAGATGCCTGTGGGGATCGCCCTGATGGGTCTCACCTTCAACTGTATCAATGCCTACTTGATTGGCGTGTGGCTCTTTGAACTCGCCCCTGAGGGCTACTATGTGGGTTGGATGAGCGATTGGCGCCTCTGGCTTGGCGGTGCGGTCTTTTTCTTGGGTATGGGAATCAATCTCCAGGCCGATCACATTGTGCGCAACCTGCGTAAGCCGGGCGATAAGCGCCACTACATCCCCCGTGGCGGAATGTTCCGCTATGTCTCGTCGGCCAACTATTTTGGCGAGTTGGTCGAGTGGACAGGCTTTGCCATCGCCTCCTGGTCGCTGCCCGGGGCCCTCTTTGTCTGGTGGACTTTTGCCAACTTGGCACCCCGATCAGCTTCGCTCTATCGCCGCTACGAAAAGGAGTTTGGCGAGGAGTTTACTTCCCTGAAACGCAAACGAATCATTCCGTTTATCTACTAAAAAACGAGAGAGGATATGAAGGATTTGAAAGATTCCAAACTCTTTACCCCCTATAAAATGGGCCCGGTCACGCTGCGTAACCGCGTGATCCGCTCGGCCGCCTTTGAGTCGATGGGTAAGGATTTTGCCCCTACGCAGGATTTGAAGGATTACCACGTGAGTGTTGCCAAGGGGGGCGTGGGAATGACCACGTTGGCCTACGCCTCGGTCAACAGAAGCGGTATCTCCTTCAACTCGCAGCTTTGGCTGCGCGACGAGATCGTGCCGCAACTTCGGGAGATCACCGAGGCCGTGCACCGCGAAGGGGCAGCCGTAGGTATCCAGATCGGCCACTGCGGCAATATGACCCATTGGTCGACGGCGGGCAGTTTCCCGGTTTCGGCTTCCAATGGTTTTAACCTCTACTCCCCCACTTTTCACCGCCGCCTGAAGCCGACCGAGTTGGTGGCCTTTGCCAAGGATTTCGGTCGGGCGGTCAAGACGGCCCACGAGGCGGGATTTGACTCGGTGGAGGTGCATGCCGGTCATGGCTACCTGATCTCGCAGTTCCTCTCGCCTTGGACCAACCGTCGCCGCGATGAGTTCGGAGGTTCGCTCGAGAACCGAATGCGCTTTATGAAGATGTGTTTAGAGGAGGTGATGAGCGAGGCGGCTCGTTGCAATATGGCCGTTCTGGTAAAGCACAACATGGAGGATGGCTTTAAGAGCGGTATTCAGATCCCCGAGTCGATCGAGATTGCCAAGGAGATCGAAAAGTTCGGGGTACAGGGTATCGTTCTCTCCTCGGGCTTTGTGTCGCGTTCACCGATGGCTGTGATGCGTGGCCGTATCCCCACCAAGACGATGGGTTACTATATGGGTTGGAACGAGTGGCTGCAGAAGATTGTGGTAACGCTCTTCGGTAAGTGGATGATCAAGGATTACGACTTTGAGGAGTGCTTCTTCTTGGAGAATGCCAAGAAATTCCGCGCCGCATTGAAGGGCCCCTTGGTCTATGTGGGCGGCTTGGTCTCGCGTGAGGGCATTGAGCGTGTCTTGGACGAGGGCTTCGAGATGGTGCAGATGGCTCGCGCCCTGATCAATGATCCGGCCTTTATCAATAAGCTCCGCGAGGGCGACTTCTCCACGCGCGCCGGCTGCGACCACCGCGACTACTGCATCGCCCGCATGTATTCGGATAAGATGATGTGCTGCCACAACTGCAAGGAGCCGATTCCCGACTACCTGTGGCGCGAATTAAAGAAGATCAAGTAGCCATGGCGCGAAGGATGAAACCCGGCGAGGTGCTCAAGGGCTCGGCTACCGCCTTGGTGACGGGAGGCAACAGCGGAATCGGCCGTTGCTATGCCTGCCGCCTGGCCGCTTTGGGTTACAACCTGATCTTGGTCGGCCAGAGCGAGGAGCGCAATGAGGAGACCGCCAAGGAGATCCGCCAAGCCTATGGCGTAGAGGTGAAGTGCCTGGTGCAGGATCTGGCGACCCCGACTGCAGGCCGTGAACTCTATGAGCGGATCAAAGAGGCGGGTGTCGAGATTCGGGTGCTGATCAACAATGCCGGTACCTTCTGCTATAACGATGTGCTGAAGTGTGACTTAGAGCGGTTGGAGAGAATCCTCTATCTCCATGCCATGACGACCATGACCCTCTGCCGCCTCTTTGGCGAGGAGATGGCTGCGCGTGGCGAGGGTTACATCCTCAATATGGCCTCCTACTCGCTCTGGATGCCCTGGCCGGGCCTCTCTACTTATAGTGCTAGCAAGAATTTTGTGCGTGCCTTCTCAATGGGTTTCGCTAAGGAGGTGCGTGAACGCGGAGTGAAGGTGACGGCCATCTCGCCGGCCGGTGTGGCCACCGATCTCTATGGCCTGCCCCACGATTGGCAGCGCTTCGGCATGCGGATCGGGGTGCTTCTCTCGGCCGACAGCTGTGCCCGTCGTGCGCTGAAGGCCCTTTGGCGGGGCCGCCGCAGTTCTGTACCCGGATGGTGGAACCGTTTGGGAATCCCCTTCTGCCTCTATATGCCGATGTGGGTGCTGAAGATTGCCCGCAAGTATACCCTGCGATTCCAAAAATAGTTAAGCGTTATGTTCAGTCATATCAATACCGTAATCTTCGATATCGGAGGTGTGTTGGTCGACCTCTACCGTGAGCGGTGTGTCGAGGCCTTTCACCGAATGGGTTACCCTCAGGCCGAGGAGATGGTCGGCCTCTACTGTCCGTCGGATACCTTTATGAAATTAGAGAAGGGGGAGATGACGGGCGAGGAGCTGGCCGAGTTTATTCGTCAGGACTCGGGTAACCCGGCGATCACCTACGAACAGGTGCGCGACGCCTATGTGGCCTTCCTTGGTACCATCCCCCTTTCCAAACTTCGCATGATTCGCCGTTTGCGGGCTGCGGGCTACAAGACCCTGGCCCTCTCCAACATCAACGAGTATGTGATGCCCCATCTGCGTGAGGTGCTCTTTACGGCCGAAGGCTACCGCATGGAGGATTACTTCGACGAGGCCTTCCTGAGCTATGAAATGAAACTCCTGAAACCCGATCCTGCAATCTTCGAGGAGATGATTCGTCGTAGCGGTATTCAGCCCGAAACGTCGCTCTTTATCGACGATAGTGAGCGGAATATAGCCACCGCCCGCCAATTGGGCTTTGCGGTCTATATGCCTCAGCCCGAAGAAGATTTCACGCCTTTGCTTGAAGAGTTGCTTTAGGTGGGTGTTGGCGGAAATGAAAACGGAGGCTCCTAAAAAGAGTCTCCGTTTTGTTGTTCTATTATGGCGCCATTACCGCTCGCCACCGCCAAAGACAAAGCCGAGGCTGATGTCGAAGTGGTTTGTCGCGGCATTTCCCTGGTAGAGATAGCCGAGTGTCAGGCGCAGACGGTGAAAGAGCTCCACGCCCACGCGGGGCATCATACAGAAGGCCCCCTCGGAGTTATCCTTGATAAACTCCTTCAGGCCCGGGCGCTGATCGTCGAGGGTGGCAAGGTGGGAGGTGTCGAGCCCGGCATAGCCAAAACCTGCGCCCAGGAAGAGCGAAAACTTACTTCGGCGGAAGAGGTTGTAATCCACAAAGCCCATCAGGTTGATCGCCTTGAAATCGGCATTCTGGAAGATGTCGCCCAGATCGCGGTTAAAGAACGACGAACTGAAGCGTGCACCGATATCGAGCGGCAGACGGGCAAAGTTATAGCGCAACTCGCCATGGAGCGAGTAGCCCGGATTGTTCTTGTCCCACCTCAGGTTCAGGTCGCTCAGCTTGCCCGATCCCAAGGCGATAC